>JBCBZY010000023.1:0-15250 GCA_039815115.1 Pseudomonadota bacterium
GGTTGGCGTGCTGATCTTCTTCGTCAACATTGCCTGGTCAATGGTCGCTGGCCGCAAGGCGGAAGGCAATTACTGGGGCGAAGGTGCGACGACGCTGGAATGGACTTTGTCCAGCCCGCCGCCGTTCCACCAGTTTGAAACACTGCCCCAGGTCAAATAGACCCGACGGGACATCAAATCGAAATCTGCGGCGGTCGTGAGGGCCGCCGCATTTACAGGAAAATGAACCGGATACAGATACGAACATGACAACAGCTTCGACATCATTGCAAAATCTGGCCAGCGCACGGGACCTGTTCGCGCTGACCAAGCCGCGTGTCATGTCGCTGGTCATTTTCACCGCGCTGTGCGGTTTGCTGGCAGCGCCCGGTGCACTGCATCCGGTTCTGGGCTTCACCGCGATCCTTGCGATCAGTCTCGGTGCCGGCGCATCCGCTGCACTCAATCAGTGGTACGAGCATGATATCGATGCGATGATGAAGCGCACCAGCTCGCGTCCGCTGCCTGCGGGGCGGATGGACCGGGAAACGGCACTGCATTTCGGGATTGGTCTGTCATTCTTTTCGGTGCTGCTGATGGGCCTGGCGGTCAACTGGCTGAGCGCTGCGATCCTCGCCTTTGCCATTTTCTTCTACGCCGTGGTTTATACCATCTGGCTGAAGCGCAATACGCCTCAGAATATCGTCATTGGCGGTGCAGCTGGCGCATTCCCGCCGATGATCGGCTGGACCGCCGTCACCGGCGACATCACGATCATGCCGATCCTGCTGTTCGCGATTATCTTCTTCTGGACACCGCCGCATTTCTGGGCGCTGGCGCTGTTCGTCAATAGCGACTATTCCAAGGCCGGCGTTCCGATGATGCCGGTTGTGGCTGGGCAACAGTCCACGCGCAAACAGATTTTCGGCTACAGCCTGATCCTCGCCATCTGCGCCATCGCACCCTTTGCCCTTGGTGCTACCGGATTGATCTACGGCGTGGCTGCGATCCTTCTCAGCATCCTTTTCTCTGCCCTGTCCTTCCAGGTCATGGTGAGCAAGACATCCGAGCCCGGTGACATGGCCGAGGAAAAGCGGCTGTTCAAATTTTCCATTTTCTATCTCTTCGCCCTGTTTGCCGCGCTGGTTGCTGACCGGGCGATATTGGTGGTGTGAGGCGAACATGAGTGACATGAACCCCGACAATCAGCCGATGACCCCTGAAGAGCAGAAAGTCTATCAGGCCCGCCAGCGCCAGCGTGCAACGATCATGGGCGGCCTGCTGTTTTTCCTGGTGGTGCTCTTCTACCTGATCACCATTGTGAAGATTGACGCATCGATCCAATGAGCCACGCCCAATCCCCCAGTCTTTCCGGAAAAAACCGCCGCATCGCGATGATGGCCGGGATCATGGGCCTGGGCATGCTCGGCCTCGGCTATGCGGCGGTGCCGCTATACGAGATTTTTTGCCGTGTCACCGGCTATGGCGGTACGACACAGCGTGTCGGCGAAGCCAAGGCCGCGACGGTTCAGGCGATCGACAGGACGATGTCGATCCGATTTGACTCCAATGTCAATTCGGCCCTGCCCTGGAGCTTCAAGCCGGAAAACCCGGTGGACCGGGTCAGTGTCGGCGCGCGCGACATGGCGATATACATCGCGAAGAACAATTCCAGCGAGCCGGTGGTCGGCACCGCGACGTTCAATGTGACACCGGTGCAGGCCGGCAAATATTTCAACAAGGTCCAGTGTTTCTGCTTCACCGAACAGCTGTTGAGGCCGGGTCAGATGATGCGGATGCCGGTGCTCTATTTTGTTGATCCGGCGATCATGGAGGACCCGGAAACCAAGGATATCAAAGAGATCACACTCAGCTATACATTTTATCGCTCGAAGGACGGCAAGGCGCTGGACCCGGCGGAGAGTGGCAGCTAAAGAAATTTAACGAGGAATTTGGGGAACTACTAATGGCCGGAGCCAAAAATCACGATTATCATATTCTGCCGCCGGACATCTGGCCGTTTTTCGGTGCCTTCGCGGCATTCACGATGGCGATCGGTGGCATCCGCTGGATGCACGACGACATTTATTCCTTCGGACCACTGATTTTCGCGATTGGCGTATCTGCCGTTGCCCTGACATTTTTTGCCTGGTGGTCCAATGTGATCAAGGAAGCCCATGCCGGCGATCACACGCCGGTGGTGCAGCTTCATCTGCGCTACGGCATGATCCTGTTCATCGCGTCCGAAGTCATGTTCTTCGTCGGCTGGTTCTGGGCCTGGTTCGACTATGCCCTGTTCCCGCAGCCGCTTGAACTGGTTGATGGCATCACCACCAATTTCATCGGTCAGGAAGGTGCCGCGGCGCTGATGCAATGGCCGCCAAAGGGCGTGGAAGTCCTCAGCGCCTTTGAACTGCCGCTGCTCAATACGCTGATCCTGCTGTGTTCGGGTACGACGGTGACCTGGGCGCATCATTCGCTCATTCACGGCAATCGCGACGGGCTGATCAAGGGCCTGTGGCTGACAATCATTCTTGGCGCAATATTTACGGCGATCCAGATGTACGAGTACAGCATTGCGCCGTTCCCGTTTGCCGGTCTGAACTACAGCGCGGCCTTCTACATGGCGACCGGATTCCACGGGTTCCACGTTCTGGTCGGTACGATCTTCCTGATCGTCTGTCTGGGCCGGGCCTACAAAGGGCACTTTACGCCGAAACAGCATTTTGGTTTCGAAGCGGCTGCCTGGTACTGGCATTTTGTCGATGTCGTCTGGCTGTTCCTGTTTATCGTCGTCTATGTCTGGGGTGGCTGGGGCGCTCCAGTCCACTAGGGAGAGATCTTGAACGATACCGAAAAATCCAAAGGGCAGCCGGATCTTCTTCCCGCTGCCCTTTTTGGACTGTGCCCCAATTGCGGCCAGAAAACCCTGTTCGCCAGCGTGACCCGATTTGCCGACCGGTGCCGGGCTTGCGGCCTCGATTACGAGCGGTTCAATGTCGGGGATGGGCCGGCGGCGTTTCTGACGCTGATTGTGGGCGGCGTCATATTGGCGCTGGCCTTGCTGGTAGAGCTCAATCTCAATCCGCCTTTGTGGGTTCACACGCTGCTCTGGGTGCCGCTCACCGTGGCTTCGGTTGTCGGAGCGCTTCGGGTGTCGAAAGCGATGCTGCTGATCCTTGAGCATCGCAATCAGGCGGGCGAGGGCAGCATAGACGAAGATGGGGCAGACCAGTGAAGCGCCCCCCGCTCTTTGCCTCCCTCATCGTCGCTGCGGCCGTCACGGCAATGGTGTATCTTGGCTTCTGGCAGCTCGACCGGATGGACGAGAAGAACAGCCTGATCGAGACCTATGCCGCCAATTTTGACCGCCCGGCCATCGCCTATCCGGAGCTGGGCCCGGTTGCGGACGATACGATGTTCCGCAAGTCGGAAGTGACCTGTTTGCAGGTGGCGGAATGGCAGGACAATTCGGGCACTGCAGCGGACGGAACCAAGGGATTTCGCCATCTTGCCCGCTGCATCACCGGAGCAGAAGGTCCCGGGGCGCTGATCAATGTCGGCGTGAGCACACGGCCCAATATGGAGGTCGAGTGGGAAGGCGGCCCGGTCAGCGGCTGGATCACGCAGGCGCCGGGACAATCGACACTATTCGATGCACTGATGGGCCGGACCACGGCGCGCGGCCCGATGCTGGTTGCGGATCAGCCGGTAGCTGGTCTCAAGCAGCCGGCACGGCCGTCGGTCGAGGACATTCCCAACAATCATTTCGCCTATGCCGTGCAATGGTTCCTGTTCGCAGTCATTGCCCTGATCATCTACGGATTTGCGCTTCGCGGCCGGTCCAGAGACTAGGAATCCAGAGACTAGGAAACGGCTTACTTGTAATAGCCAGCGCGCAGATTGATGCCGTGCTCGACCCACATTTTCAGCGAACACAGCATCTGGGTCCAGCCTTCGCAATTGCCGTAGGACGACTTGAGCCCGTGTTCGTCTTCCCGCCAGCCTTGCTCGGCGATCGTCACCAGAGTCCGGCCATCTTCCAGAGCCTTGAACTCCATCGTCATCCTGGTGTGATAGCCGGCACCGGTGACATCACCATCATCGCCCGATTCCTCAAATGCTTCCCATTGCAGGACGATTTTCTCGTTTTCCACGACATCCAGCACTTCGACCGGGACGGCGCCAGGGAAATCGTGAAAGTCCCAGGCCACAGCTGCCCCCTTTTCGAGACGCCCTTTCGCTCCGCCCGTGGTGAAATAACTGGACAGGCTGGACGGGTCCACGACGGCTTCGAACACCTCTTCAACCGGTTTCGCAATCCGGGCGGCTACCTTGAATTTCAGCTCCATGACGAATCTCCTTGAATGCCTTCTCATTATGTTATAAAAATATAACATGTCAATAAGCGACCAATATGACCAGATTTTCAAGGCGCTGGCATCTCCCGTCCGCCGACAGATCCTCGACGACTTGCGCGACCAGCCGCTGACGACCGGAGATCTGTGCCGGCATTTTCCGGAACTCGACCGCTGTACCGTGATGCAGCATATGAAAGTGCTGGAAGCGACCGATCTCATCATAGCCGAAAAAAGGGGGCGGGAACGGTGGAACCATCTCAACCCGCTGCCGATCCATGCGATCCATGAGCGCTGGATCGGACCGCATGCGGCAAGGGCGGTGGAGCGCCTCGATCGCCTCAAAAACCAGCTGGAAAAGACACCCGCATCCCAGCCAGCTCAAGCATAGGCCTTGCCCTCGCGAAAAGGGGCCGCTAACCCGCTGGCCATCATGGAATATATCTCAACCCGGGGCGGAGTGGCGCCGCTGAACTTCGAACAGGTAACGCTGGCCGGTCTGGCTGGTGATGGCGGGCTATACGTGCCGACCGAATGGCCGAAATTTTCGCAAGATGAAATCGCTGCTTTGGCGGGCCTGCCCTATGCCGAAGTCGCGGTCCGGGTGATGAAGCCATTTATAGGAGATGCCCTGACCGAGGAAGAACTGCGCGAGCTGTGCGAACAAGCCTATGGCCGGTTCGCGCATGCGGCTGTCACGCCGCTGGCGCAGCTCGATGGCCAGCACTGGCTGCTCGAACTGTTTCACGGCCCGACCCTCGCGTTCAAGGATGTTGCCTTGCAACTGCTCGGTCTGATGTTCGAAAAATTCCTCGCGCGGCAGGACAAGCACCTGACAGTTGTCGGGGCGACATCTGGAGACACCGGATCGGCGGCGATTGATGCGCTGGCGGGGCGCGACAAGGTGGATATTTTCATGCTCCACCCGGACGGACGGATTTCCGATGTCCAGCGCCGCCAAATGACCACTGTGCTAGCACCCAATGTCCACAATATCGCCCTGGATGGCAGTTTCGATGATGCCCAGGCGATGGTGAAGCGCATGTTTGCAGATAGCGAAGTGACAGACCGGTTTGCGATCTCCGCCGTAAACTCGATCAACTGGGCCCGGCTGATGGCGCAGATTGTCTATTATTTCTATGCCGCCAGCCAGCTCGGCTCACCGGCGCGCAAAATCGCCTTTTCCGTCCCGACCGGAAATTTTGGCGACGTGTTCGCCGGTTATGTCGCTGCGCAAATGGGCCTTCCGGTCGAGCGGCTGATCGTCGCGACCAATGTGAATGACATTCTTCACCGCGCGCTCAGTGCCGGAGATTACTCCGCCGGCACGGTCACGCCGACCGCGTCCCCGTCGATGGATATTCAGATCAGCAGCAATTTCGAGCGCCTGCTATTCGACCTGGAGGGTCGGGACGGAGCGAAAACCGCAGCGCGGATGGCGGCCTTTGACAAATCGCGAAAAATGGTCCTCCCGCCCGAGATGCGGGCGGCCGCTCGTGACATTTTCACCAGCCACCGGGTCGACGCCAATGACATGTCGCTCGCGATGCGCTGGGCCCACGAAGAATCGGCGCAAGTCCTTGACCCACATACGGCCATTGGTCTGTCGGCGGCGCGTAATGCGGAAATTGATCCGTCTGTCCCGATTGTCACGCTGGCCACCGCACATCCCGGCAAATTTCGCGAAGCAGTGGAGCGTGCAACCGGTTTCCGGCCGACATTGCCGCGCCGGGTCGGGGATCTTTTCGACCGCGAGGAAGCTTGCGACAAACTGCCCGGCAGCTATGATGCGGTGAAAGACTATGTCACGTCCCGGGCGACACCGGCCAATGGCTGAAGCCGCTTTCAAGCCGGGTGTTATGGTCAGCGCCCCGCGTCCGGACTATGCCCTGCTCGACAGTGGGCACGGTCGCAAGCTGGAACGTTATGGCGACTATCAGTTCATTCGCCCGGAACCGCAGGCAATGTGGGCCCCGGCAACCGATGACTGGCAGGCCCATGGCGAGTTTGTACCCGCGTCTGATGATGACGGTGGCGGTCGCTGGCATTTTCATGAGCCGGTACCCGGCGAAGGCTGGCCGCTGACATGGGAAGAGGTGACATTCACCGCGCAATGCACCCCGTTTCGTCATCTTGCCTGGTTTCCCGACATGGATCCGGTCTGGCGCTGGATCCGGGCACAGCTGGCGGGCAAGCCGCCATCCGATGAGCCGGCGCAGGCAATGAACCTGTTCGGCTATACCGGTGTGGGGACACTGGCCCTGTCGGCAGCGGGCGCAAGTCTCGTCCATGTCGATGCATCGAAGAAATCCGTCCGTGCGGCGCGGGACAATGCGGAATTGTCGGGCATGTCGGATCGTCCGATCCGCTGGATTATCGATGACGCCGCCAAATTTGCCGCCCGCGAAGTCCGGCGCCAGAAACGCTATGACGCGATCCTGCTCGACCCGCCCAAATATGGCCGGGGTCCGGATGGCGAAATCTGGCGGCTGGAAGAAAATCTGGCGCCGCTGATCGAAAGCTGCGGCCAGCTGCTCGACAGCCAAAGCCGCTGCCTGTTCCTGACCGTCTACGCTGTGCGCATGTCGGCACTGTCACTGGGTTCGCTGCTCCAGGAAAAGCTCGGCCATTTGCCCGGTCAGATCGAAGTAGGCGAACTGGCGATGCAGGAAGAAGCGCGCGGGTTGCTGCTGCCGACAGCCATTTACGCACGCTGGTCACAGGAAAGCGACCTCGCCTGACTTGTCAACAGCCATGCAACATGGTGAAAGGTTCCTATGACAGATAGTTTGATACTGGAGGTCAACGACCTCGAAGTGGATGTTTTGACCGGCATTTATTCGGAAGAGACCCATTTGCCGCAGCCGCTGCGCATCTCGATTGCTGCCGAACTGAAGATGCAGGAGCGCTATGAAGCGGACACGCCGCTGGACAAGTCCAAAAACTATATGGACCTCAAACATGCCGCGACCGAGGCGCTTCCTGAAGGCGTACATTTCAAGCTGATCGAGGCGGTGGCAGATCATATTATCGAGACGCTGTTTCTCCAGGACGAGAGCGTCTTGCGGGTGACCGTCAAGATTGTGAAACTGCTGATTTCCGAGAAAGGCGAGGCTATCGGCATCACCCTTTCGCGAGCGCGGAAATGACGACCGAGCCGATCAAGCTGGCGCTGGTGACCGGTGGCTGCCGACGACTGGGCGCGCGCATATCGCAGCACCTGGCCGTTTCCGGCTATACACTCGCCCTGCATGGGCACAGCGACGCGCAGCCCGACGATCGGTTGATGGCATCGCTGGATGAACTGGGCGTCCGGTGGCAGGGTTTTGTGGCGGATTTTGGCGAAGAGGGTGCAGCCGGGCAACTCGTGCAGGATGTGGCGAACCATTTTGGCAAGGCTCCCACCCTGGTGGTGAACAATGCCTCGCTGTTCGAATATGATGACCTGAGCTCGATTGATCAGGCGACGATGGAACGCCATTTGCGGATCAACAGCGTGGTCCCGACACTGATCACTTCAAGCGTGTCCGCTCTGCTTGAACCTGACAGCAAATCGTCTGTGGTTCATATTCTCGATCAGCGGGTCCGCAATCCCAATGGCGATCAGCTGAGTTACACGATATCCAAACAGGCACTGTCCGAAGCTGTCCGGACGCTGGCGCGGGCCTGTGCGCCCAATGTGCGGGTCAATGGCGTTGCTCCCGGACTGACTTTGCCGACCGGGGACTATAGCGAACCCCAAATGGAAAGGCTGGCCGGGGCTATGCCGCTGGGCCGGTTGTCGGCGCCTGAAGACATTGCCGATGCCGTCCGTTTTCTCGCCGAAGCGCCCGCGATTACGGGTCAGACAATTTTTGTCGACGGCGGCGCCCATCTTGAAAGTTATGATCGCGACTTTGTATTTTTGGGCAAGGACTGAGCCCTGACATACGCCCTAAAGGACAGCATTAATCCTGTGGCGTTTTCCTCCATCTTATAGATGAGCTTGTCCCAGGATCGGGATATGGCTGTATTAACTGATGAGAGGTTTATCATGCGTTTTTCCCCCAAAGTCGTTATTTCGTCCGCAGCCGTCCTGGCTCTGGCCGCCTGTTCCACCGAAGCGCCCGAGGCTGCCGTCGATGAGACCGCAACCGAAGAAACGGCAACAGAAGCTGCCGAACCCGCAACCATTGTCGGCGTGGCCCAGGGCAACGAGAATTTTTCCACGCTTGTGACCGCCGTTGTGGCGGCAGAACTGGCCGAGACATTGAGTGGCGATGGCCCGTTCACGGTTTTCGCGCCCACCAATGACGCGTTTGCCAAGGTCGATGCAGACACGCTGGCCGCGCTGCTGACTCCTGAAATGAAAGATGATCTGAGGGGTCTGCTGACCTATCATGTTGTGGCGGGTGAACTGAAGGCCGCCGATGTGGTGCAGGCAATTGCTGATGGTGGTGGCACGGCCACCCTTACGACTGTGCAGGGCGCTCCGCTCAAAGCCACACTGGATGGTGAAAGTGTCATTCTGGAAGATGCAGCCGGCGGCAAGTCGACCGTCATCATGACCGATGTGGATGCATCGAACGGCGTGATTCATGCGATCGATACGGTAGTCATGCCGGGTTAGTTTCGGGTCGCAAACCGAAGGAGGCTCCGCTCTCGGGCGGAGCCTTTTTTGTGAGAACAGACACAGTCCCGGAGTCGTTCTGACTTTGCCAAACCGCGTTTAGCCGCTATGGCATGATCAATCTCCCCAATTTCGAAAGGAATATAATGAAGAAGTTGCCCAAAATCTTGCTCGCGTCTGTTGCGCTGACCGCGGTGTCAGCCTGCTCGTCCGAGCTCAGCGAAAGTGAGCAGGCAGTTCTGGACGAACGGATGGCAAAAGAAGCTGCCAAGCCGACCAACCTGACCGCTCTGATGCAGGCCAATCCCGACCTGTCGACAGCGGCTCTGGCTGTGGGTCAGTCTGGCATTGCGCAGGAACTCAAGGACGATGGGCCGTTTACTTCCTTCATCGCCCCCAATGACGCTTTCAAGAGAATGGAAGACGGCCGACTGGAAGAACTGATGACGCCGGAAAAGAAGAGTGAACTCGCTGGAATTGCCAAATATGGACTGGTCAACGGCACTTTGAAATCAGCCGATATTGCCAAGGCCATTACCGATGGCGGCGGCACGGCCAGCCTGACGACACTGGAAGGCACCGACATCAAGGCGACCATGGAAGGCGACAAGATCGTGCTGGAAGACGGTGCGGGCAACAAGGTCAATATCCTTGAAGCTGATATCGAGTCGAGCAACGGCACCATGCATATCGTCGACACGGTGATGATGCCGAACTGATTGACGAACAGAAACGGAAAAAGGGGCTGCCTGAAAGGCGGCCCCTTTTTTTGTGCCGTGAGCATGCTAGTGCAAGCCGTGCGTCTGTAACAATCCCGGAGGACACCCATGCCCAACTACTGGTTGATGAAATCCGAACCCGAAGAATATGGCTGGGATGACCTTGTGGCCGAGAAGGAAGGCACCTGGGACGGCGTGAAAAATGCGCAGGCCAGCAACAACATGAAAGCGATGAAAAAGGGCGACCAGGTCTTTTTTTACCACAGCCGCCAGGGTCTTGAAATTGTCGGCATCATGGAAGTGTCCGAAGAACAGTTTCCCGATCCGTTCGACGATACCGGCCGGTGGATCGCGGTGAAGGTCAAACCGGTCCGCAAACTTGACAATCCGGTGACACTGAAAGCGATGAAGCAAAACCCGAAACTCGCAAATCTCGCGATCATCCGCCAGACCCGGCTGTCGGTCGCGCCGGTGACTGAGGCGGAGTGGGACGAGATTCTGGCGATGAGTGTTTGAGGACAGAGAGCTGCGGGATTATTGGTGTCCGCTTTGGGCGCAAAAGCAGACATAAGCTTGTTTAATATTGAGACGTTGCGAACCAATTGATAATGACCAAAGTATGAGTGAGCGACTCCATGAAACTCAAAACTGTCAGAGCACTCTTCGATTTTATGCTTCGCTTGAATTGAAACGTGCCGTCCCCATCGCTTTTTTCACGATTGTAACGTTAGCTTTGTACTTTGCTGCAGTAAGAGCTCCAAGCTCAACTTCTCCTTTGCTGCCCATCGTTTCGACGTTGTTCTTGTGGGCCGGCATATGGCTTGAATGGCGACGAGGGTGGCCCGGAATCTGGCATGGCCCCGCTTGCGAGTTAAACCCGGCCGGTATCACTTTTTGGCCAAAGAAATCGCGTCGGCAATTCCTTCCATGGGACGATCTTGATCTGGTGGGTCACGATATGTCCGATAGCTCCATGATATTTACCACAAAGAAACCTGAGACTTATGACCGGAGATATTTGCTTGTTCTAAAACGACCGCCTTATACGGCTCAGGGCCTGAAATCGCCGGATGGCGAATATCTGGCCAATGTCCTTCACAGGTATTGGGATGAGGAAACAAAAACCGCAGTCAGCTCGGCTTGATATGTTGCTTTAGGCGCAAAAGGGGACGTCGTTGCACAAGATGTTCCAGGTCGGCTCACGATCCAATAGCGGCCATCAAGCGACCTGTTAACGCCCAAAAAGACTCGAGTGGCACCTCCTGGATTGCCTGTTGCCAAACGGGTATTCGCCATGTCAAAAAAACAAGATACTCAGCGGAGGATATGCAATGAGGCTTGTTACCGTCGGGCTGCTGATCGGAACTCTCGCCATCGCGCCGCGGGCGCTTTCCCAGAACGTGAGCGATCTCCCCCGATCGGCAGCGATTTCTGAGCCAGCTAGCGGGACCGACCCCATACCAATCGATGCTGAAAGGATGGATGAATTTGAGATTCTGCAGCGTAAGGCCTTCGAGAAACACGGGCCGCTTGGCATCGTAACCCTAGGCATGGACCGGTCCGAGATTATTGTCCTCTGTCACACCATCGCACAAAGTTTCAGTGCCTTTGCCGCAGAGGAAACCGATCGCGACAGACGCCTCGCCAAGTTCGTTGAGGTGTGGCGGATTGAACAGAGGCTGGCTGAACCGCTTGAACAGGCTCGAAAGGCTTTGGGCGAGAGCGGCTATAGCGCTGCGCTGATGAAAAGCGGCCAGAGTATGAGCCTGCTCTCCATGATGTCAGATCCGCAGATGGAACAAACCATGCAGGATGGCGATGAGCTTATGTTCGTCTGGGCGACGGGGTTGGCCTCCCGATGTAGTCAAATGCTTGATGAGATGGGTATTACCAAGGTCAGCGGAGATCCTCCATCCGAATATTTTGAGGCCAAAGCCAGCTTTCGCTTTCGCGGCGCCGACTATGCCAAGATTTTCGCTGACACCAAGCTTGGCCCATATGCGAAGAACATGTGCGAGGGCGGTGCGGCCCCCGACTTTACCGGAGCTCCATTTGACCAACGCGGATACCAGGGAATGTCGCTGCTCGACTGGGCGATTGAATGCGATGATCGCGCATCCTTCGACGCGCTTATCGCGGCTGGGTTCGATCTCGACGCGAAGGGCCTGTGGGAAGACCCGCCGCTCGTCAGTGCTGCGAGCGAAAAGCGGCTCTGGTTCCTACGACGACTGCTTGACGAAGGCGTTAACCCAGACACGATGGGGCGAACCGAAACGGCCTTGCGGACCGCTAACTCTGATCTTGATGCGATCAATTCCGGTGGTGACACAAGGGCGGCGTTCAACTTGCTTCGAAAATACGGTGCTTCGCTCAATTTCCCGAATTTCCAGGACTCCATGTGGCAGGAGTGGAGCCTGCACGGAACCCGTTGGGAGCTGATACTCGAATATTGGGACGAATTTGAAAGCGATCCGGTCGAACTTGCCAGCGACCTTGAATTCTATTTCAGCGGCGACATGGCTTGGGCGAGGAAGGAAACAGAGGGGGCTGCACGCAAAGTCAAAGCACTCCTAATTAAGGAACACGGCGTCTGTTTCCCGGTGCGCAAGACCATCAACAAGATGAAGAAGGACGAGCGCGGCTTTCGCATCCAGCCCGATTGCTCCAAGGGCGGTTGATCGTACGCACCAGCCGGACCGATCATTGCGCGGTCGCTAGTTCAGCGGAATTGGCGGGAGGGTCTGTTACTGGTCGATTGCGATGTTGGTGGGTCATAGTGTTCCTGTTGCCGGGCCAATTCGCGCGCCGCATCATCAAAACGCTGATCTGCTGGAAACAGAACAAATTCCGGTGACAGTCTGACAAACGCTAATGTCCGCTTTCGGGATGAAGCGGACAAAAGTTAAGATCATCTGGGGCAACAAATCCGACATTATGCCTTCCTGAAACCACTAACCGTCGCGCCCGCAGCGGTGAGAAATTCGACATCGGTTTTCAGATGGAGCAACCGCAGGCCCTTGTGCTGCATGGCTTCTTCCAGCGCCGGAGCAAACGCGTCGGTGGTTTCGACTGTCGCACTCCATCCGCCATAGGCCTTCGCCAGTGCGGCAAAGTCGGGATTGATGAGTGACGTGGCGGACAGGCGCGCCGGATATTCGCGTTCCTGGTGCAGGCGGATGGTGCCGAAGCTGCCATTGTCGATGACCAGCACCAGCAGATCGGCGCCATATTGCACCGCCGTCGCGAGCTCCTGGCCGTTCATCATGAAGTCGCCATCTCCGGCGATGACGGCCACCGTCCGGTCGCGATAGCGCAGCGCAGCGGCGACGGATGCGGGGACGCCATAGCCCATCGCGCCGGAAGTTGGAGCAAGCTGGCTCGGAAAGTCGCCATAGGTCCAATAACGGTGCCACCAGCCGGAAAAATTCCCGGCACCGTTGCAGATGATCGTATCGGCGGGCAGCTGATCCTGCATCGCGGCGACACAGGGACCAAGATCGAGCTTGGCCTCGGTTTCCGTGACTGTCGTCCATTGCAGATAGTCGGCATGAGCGGCCTTGCCGGCATCGAAGCTGAGCAGATCATCTTCCCACAGCGCGACCTGTTCGGCAAATTCGTCCATCTCCGCGCAGATGGGCAGGTCGATGCGATAGACATGGTTGAGCTCGTCGGGATCCGGATGGACATGGACGACGATCTGGTCGGGATGGTCGGGCGTGATCAGCGTATAGCCGTCCGTGGTCGCTTCTCCCAGGCGCGCGCCGACGGCGAGGATCATATCCGCTGCCTTGATCCGCTCGACCAGCTTCGGATTGGGACCATAGCCGAGATTGCCGGCATAGACGGGGCTGTTGTTCGGGAAATTGTCCTGCCGCCGGAAGGCACAGGCCACGGGCAGGCCCAGCCGTTCGGCATATTCGGCAAAATAGTGCCGCGCCTTGGCATCCCAGCCCGCACCACCGATAATCGCGATCGGGTCGGTGGCATCGCGGAGCATGTCGGTCAGCGTGGTCATGGCGTCGGGGCAAAGCGGCTGGGCGGGGGCGACCACTTTCGGGCGGTCGAGCGTTTCGACGACATCGCAGAGCATGTCCTCCGGAAGGGCCAGCACCACCGGTCCGGGGCGTCCGGAACTGGCCGTATCGAACGCACGCGCAATATATTCGGGGATCCGGGCCGCATTGTCGATCCGCGCGGCCCATTTGGCGAGCGGGGTGAACATCGCGGTCAGATCGACTTCCTGAAAGCCCTCCCGGTCGCGGTCACCGCGCGCGACATCGCCGACAAACAGGATCATCGGTGTCGAATCCTGCATCGCGGTATGAACGCCAATGCTGGCATTGGTCGCGCCGGGGCCGCGTGTGACAAAAGCGATGCCCGGGCGTCCCGTCATCTTGCCATCGGCCTCAGCCATGAAGGCTGCGCTGCCATCCTGACGCGTGGCAATCGTTTCGATCTCCCCGCAGTCATGCAGCGCGTCGAGCACGGCAAGAAAACTCTCGCCCGGAACAGTGAAGATCCGGTCGGTGCCCTGGATGACCAATTGATCAACAAGAATTTGCGCGCCGGTGCGTTTTGTCATGATCTACTCCTCTTCCTTCCCGCGCCAGCGGGAGAGTCAATCCAGTTGCTGTCTAGGTATCACGCGAAGCCGCGAAGACACGAAGAATTTGCATCACGCCCCAATATCTTTGCGCCTTCGCGGCTTCGCGTGAAACAAAGAAAAAACATGGTCCGCATGCGCGGAAGGTGGATCGGCGTCCTCGCTCACGCCTGGTGAATGGCTTTGGTCACCATATAGGCCTTGAGACCATCTGGCCCATCTTCCGATCCATGGCCGCTTTCCTTGACGCCGCCAAAGGGGGCATCGCCCGGGCTGACAGTGAGATTGTTGATCGCCACCATGCCCGCCTCGATCGCGTCGCCGACAATATTGGCGGTGCGCAGATTTTCGGTGAAGGCATAAGCGGCGAGCCCCAACGGCAGGCGGTTGGCCTGTTCGATGGCTTCGTCCAGCGTGTCAAATGGCCGCATCACCGCGACCGGGCCGAACGGTTCGTTGTTCATGATGTCCGCCTGTAGCGGGACATTGGCGAGCACGGTGGGCTCAAAGAAAAATCCGCCGCCATCGCCACGTTCTCCGCCGAGCTTGACGTCCGCCCCCTGTGCTTTCGCATCCTCGACCATCGATCCGATGGCGTCGGGACGGCGCGGATTGGCGAGCGGGCCCATGTCGACACCGTCGGCAAAGCCATCGCCCACGGCGACCTTGGCGGCGCGCTCCGAAAAGGCCTCAACAAAGCGCTCATAAATGCCCGACTGCACATAGAAGCGCGTGGGCGAGACGCAGACCTGACCGGCATTGCGGAATTTCTGCATCGCGGTGAGATCGAGCGTCTTTTCCAGATCGCAATCATCAAAGACCAGCACCGGCGCATGGCCACCCAGCTCCATCGTGGTCCGCTTCATGCCCTCCGCGGCGAGCTTCATCAGATGCTTGCCGACCGGGACAGAACCAGTGAAGCTGACCTTGCGGATGACATCCGAGGCAATGAGATGGCTGGACACTTCGCCGGGATCGCCGA
>JBCBZY010000215.1:0-5049 GCA_039815115.1 Pseudomonadota bacterium
ATTGGGTCGAAAGCGATGTCCGGAGCAAGGAAAACCATGTCAATACAGGACGCGCAGCCTGACCCGTTCGCGATCGCTGGCAATTCGCCGGCTTTGCTGAATGCCATGTCGGTCGATATCGAAGACTGGTTCCAGGTTGGCGCCTTTGAATCGGTGATAGACCGTGCGGACTGGGATGCTCTTGACCATCGGGTAGAGCGCAACACCGATGCAGTGCTGGCACTGTTTGCGGAAACGGAAATCCAGGCAACATTCTTTATTTTGGGATGGGTTGCCGAGCGTTATCCCGCCCTGATGCGACGCATAGTTGACGCGGGTCATGAAGTGGCCAGCCATGGCTATGATCACAAGCGCGTGTTTAACCTGACACCGCGGGAATTTCGGGACGATCTGGAGAGTTCTCGCAAACTCTTGGAGGACAGTTCGGGACAGGGTGTGACCGGGTATCGGGCGCCAAGCTTCTCTATCGATCAGCGCACACCGTGGGCGCATGAGATACTTGCGGAGCAAGGTTATCGATACAGCTCGAGCGTCGCTCCGATCCGCCATGATCATTATGGCTGGACCGGATCACCGCGTTTTGCCTGGAAACCGGTTGAAGGATCCGATCTGATAGAATTGCCCGTCACCACGGTGGCTGCTGGCGATCGTATATTGGCTGCTGGTGGTGGTGGATTCTTTCGATTACTGCCTTATGCCATGTATCAATGGGCGATTGACAAGATGCACCGCGAAGATGGTCGCGGAGCCATTTTCTACTTTCATCCCTGGGAAATCGATCCGGACCAGCCTCGGGTGGACAATGCACCGCTGAAGTCGAAGTTGCGGCATTATTCACGGTTGAAGGTCATGCGTTCCAAGCTGTGTCGTGTGGCGCAAGACTACAGGTGGGGCCGGGTGGATGAACTGGCGGCTCTGGAAGCGGAGTTGCTCCGGTGAACGCGCCATTCTCCCCCGTCTCGTTGACCTGCCGTATCTTGCAGCAAGAGGATCCGGATGATCTGAACCGGATTGACGTCTTTGTAACGGCGCATCAGGACGGTACGGCCTTTCATCGACCGGCGTGGGTGTTGGCTGTGGCCAAAGCTTGCCGCCATGAATGGTGCTATCTGCTTGTGGAAGACGGGCAGGGCGCTTTGCAAGGGATTTTGCCTCTGCACCTCATTCATTCCCCGCTATTCGGTCGGGCTCTTGTATCTTCCGGTTTCGCAGTCGGCGGCGGCATATTGAGCCTCGGCGATCAGGCTCGCGAAATGCTTGCCGACCATGCCTGGAATTTTGCCGAACGTCACAGTTTCCCCAGCGTCGAATTGCGCGGCGGAACTGCGCCCGACTCCAATTGGCAGATCAAAGGTGACGTTTACTCCGGTTTTGTCTGCGATCTTGCCGGGAGCGAAGAAGAACAATTGCTCGCGATTCCCCGCAAACAGCGGGCTGAAATTCGCAAGGGGCTGAAAAGCGACCTGACTGTCCGGATTGGTATCGATGAACGGGACCGCGCCGATCACTATGCCGTCTATTCCGAAAGTGTCCGAAATCTCGGAACTCCGGTCTTCCCTCGTGCGCTGTTTGATGCCGTTCTCGATCGTTTTGGACCGGACGCCGACATCTTGACCGTTTTGGAAGGTGAAACGCCCGTAGCGAGTGTTTTGAGCCTGTATCACAAGGGGGCTGTCATGCCCTATTGGGGAGGCGGGACCTGGGATGCTCGTCGGTTGCGTGCCAATGATGTGATGTATTTCGCGTTGATGAACCATGCGCGAGACAAAGGCTGCCAGAATTTTGACTTCGGTCGTTCGAAGCTCGGGACGGGAGCATGGTCCTTCAAGAAAAACTGGGGCTTTGAGCCGGAACCCTTATCCTACGCCGTGCGCACGGCTGACGGTGAGGAAGCGCGGGATGTCAATCCGATGAGTCCGCGATATCGGCTGCAGGTTGCCCTCTGGCAGAAACTCCCGCTTTCCGTTGCCAATCGACTGGGACCGTTCATAGCCCGGGGTCTGGGCTGATGTCCGAGATCCTGTTCCTGTGTCACCGGGTTCCCTGGCCGCCCAATCGGGGGGACAAGATTCGATCCTATAACATATTGCGTGCGCTCTCGGCCCTGGCTCCTGTTCATCTGGCATGCTTTGCCGACAGTGAGGGAACGGGACAGTCTTCCGATGAGGCAGACCTGACTCTGGCATCCTGCGAAATCGCGGACCAGCCGACGCCGATGTGGTTGAACGGCATCAGAGCCTTGTCCAGTGGCAAGCCCGTATCACTAACGGCGTTTGTAAGCCGGGATATCCGGGAATTCGTCAAACACACCGTCGCGGACCGGGATATCAGCTGTATCTTCGTGTTCTCCGGTCAGATGGCGCAATATATTCCGGACGATTATTCGGGCCGTGTTGTCATGGATTTTGTCGATGTCGACAGCGCAAAGTTCGAGAGTTATGCCGCCAACGGCAGCGGTCCGATGCAATGGGTCCACAGGCGCGAAGGCCGATTGCTGGCCGAGTTTGAAAAGACCATCGCGCATCGAGTGGATCATTCACTTTTTGTCAGTGAAGCAGAAGCGGCGCTGTTCCGTGATCGATCTGATATTGCCTCATCAAAGATAGAAGCGATGGGCAACGGGATTGACCTGGAATTCTACAATCCCGCAAAGGTCGTTCCAGCGGACGGCAAACCAGACTGTCCCATGATCCTGTTCACCGGTCAGATGGACTATCCACCCAATGTCGAAGCAGTCTCATCCTTTTGTCGCGAAGCGATGCCCAGAATACGTCAGGCGCATCCCAATGTGGTGTTCGCAATTGTCGGACGAGCGCCGACGGGCGAGGTTCGTGATCTGGACGGATTGTACGGTACCCGGGTGGTGGGGGAAGTAGATGACATTCGGTCCTGGCTCAAAGCAGCAGATGTTGTCGTGGCTCCGCTGCGCATCGCAAGAGGCATCCAGAACAAGGTGCTGGAAGCCATGGCCATGGGGAAGGCCATCGTCGCCTCCGAGGCCGCTGCGCAAGGCATTAAAGCCCAATCCGGAAAACATCTGATGGTTACCGGTTCTCCAGAGGAAGAGGCTGCCGCAGTGATCCAGTTGTTGTCGGATCCAGACCTGGTGCGCCGATTGGGTTCTGAAGCCGCAGCAATGGTGCGGCAGGATTATCGCTGGGCTGATCAGCTGGCCCTTCTCCCGAAATTGTGCGGATTGGCTGAGAACGATGTGATGGAGGCCGCCGAATGAACGGCGCCGCTATTTCTGTTTCGTCGGATCAGTCTCCAGATTCCGGCCAAAGCCGGTTGTGGCAACAGCATCTCAAAATGCTGGGAGTAGCCACGTTCGTTATACTCGCCCTGTTCTGGCGTGACGCCAGCGACATGGTGGCGACATGGTGGAATATTTCCACCTATAATCACTGCCTGTTGATCCTCCCCATTCTGGGATGGCAGGTCCACCAGCGCTGGCCGGAGTTGCGAAAAATCACACCCGCAGTCTGGAGTCTGGGGCTGAGCTGGATAGCGCTCGGATCAATTGGCTGGTTATTGGGTGAGGCAGCCGGTGTGTCACTGGCGCGGCATCTGGGCCTGGTGATCATGCTGCAAGGTGCCGTCGTGACACTCCTGGGACTGAACGTGGCGAAAGGGCTGCAATTTGTTCTGTTCTACAGTTTCTTCATCGTCCCATTTGGCGAGGAATTCGTGCCGTTGCTGCAAACAATAACTGCCGACATGTCGATGCTGTTCCTGTCCTGGGCAAGCATACCGGCCTTTATTGACGGGGTCTTCATTTCCACACCCACGGGATATTTCGAAGTGGCGGAAGCCTGTTCCGGCGTGAAGTTCCTGATCGCGATGGTCGCCTATGGCGCATTGGTCAGCAATATCTGTTTCCAGAGCTGGCAGCGCCGAACGCTGTTCATGATCATGGCGGTCACAGTTCCCATCATCGCCAATGGTATCAGAGCTTTCGGCACCATTTATATCGCGCACCATACCTCGACAGATTTTGCCACCGGATTTGATCACATATTCTATGGCTGGTTTTTCTTTGCCTTCGTGCTGTTGCTGGTCATGGTCATTGGCTGGCCCTTCTTCGACCGCAAGATTGATAATGCGTTGATTGATGGCGAAACACTGGAGCGGGCAGCTGTCTCGCCGTCGCGGCTTTCCGCATTACATGCCTTTCTGGCAACGGCCTTGATCGTTGTTGCCCCCGTCATGTGGCTTGCTGCAACGTCTGCCCAGTCAACTGCGCTTCCCGAACGTATCGCACTCCCTACGGTGCCTGGTTGGGAAATTGTGGCCTATGAACCGGCCTATGAGTGGAATCCGAGATTTGATGGAGCCGATCACCAGTTGATCGGCACATATCGCCGCACCAGTGACGGTCAGACCGTTGACCTGGCGGTCGCGGTCTTTGCCAGTCAGGAAGACGGGCGTGAAATTGTTGGCTATGGGCAGGGCGCTTTTGATCCGGATACGGAATGGGCGTGGAGCCAGAACTTGCCCGATGTGACCAATGCCCACGCGGAGCAGATCGTGGCACCCGGACCGGTTGTGCGGGACGTGCTGTCCTATTATCGCATCGGTGACAAGCTGACCGGCAGCGGGTCGGCAGTGAAGCTCGAAACGCTTAAATTGCGGCTGCTTGGCGGCAATCAACATGCCGTGGCGATCCTTGTTTCTGCTGAGCGCGACAGCGATGAAGGTCCGCGCCAGAAGATGATCGATTTCACCAAAGCATTGGGCTCAATCGACAAACTGGCTGACGAACTCGCCGGTCTGCGCTAGGGCGCTTCGCTATGTGTGGCATTGCCGGAATATTTCATCTGGAAACCGCCAAGCCGGTTGATCCGGTGCGGTTGCGCAAGATGACCGACAGTCTGGTCCATCGCGGACCGGACAGCAGCGGGATATGGACAGCACCTGGCGTGGGGCTGGGCCACCGCAGACTGGCGATTATCGATCCCGACGGCGGCCTGCAGCCGATTATGACGGCCGACGAAGCCCAGATCATCAGTTTCAACGGCATGATCTACAATTTTCGCGAAGTCCGCAGCG
>JBCBZY010000289.1:0-3774 GCA_039815115.1 Pseudomonadota bacterium
AGAAGTCTTTGTGGGCCGTCGGGCAGTGGTAGCATTCGAGGAAATTGTCGACGACGTTCTTCCAGTTCGAGCGGATGTCCAAGCAAAAGGATATGATCGGCTGCTCCTTCTGGGATCTGGACGGCTATTTCTTTGAAGTGAACCAGGTCGTGAAGGTTCATGACTGAGTGACCGGCGCCAGTTCCTCTCTTTCCGATTTTGATGCTCTGTCCGCGGGCAAACAGATTGACGATGACGCCAATTACCAATGGCGCGTGGCGGCCCGCCCGATCGGCAATGTCGTGCCGACAGATTTTGAATGGGCTGTCACCGACATTCCAGAACCCGGCGATGGGGAAGTGCTGCTGAAAACCCATTATCTTGGTCTCGCTCCGGTCATGCGCTTCTACATGCAGGGCACCGGTGCCGCGGGCGAGCGGGTGCTGGAACCCGGTGATGTGATCCATGGCCGCGGGGTCGCGCAAGTCGTCAAGTCCCTCCACCCCGACTGGCGTGAAGGCGAAATGGTACAGGGACAAATGGGCTGGCAGACTTACAAAGTCTCCAAAATGACGGCGCAAGAGAAGTTTTTCCCGATGCCGCCTAATGGTCTGCCCGCGGCACTGGGGTCTGGCGTGCTGGGCATGACCGGCCTTTCCGCCCATGCCGGGCTTTTTGCCTGTGGCGATCCGAGAGAAGGCGACCGTATGGTTCTCTCCGGAGCCGCCGGTGGAGTCGGATCAATGGTCAGTCAGATGGCGGCCAATGTGGTCGGCTGTGATGTTGTCGGCATGGCGGGCGGAGCGGAAAAATGTGGGTTCATTCTCGATCATGGCTGCTCCCATGCGATTGACTATAAATCGGAGAATATCGAAGCACGGCTGGATGAGTTGTTCCCTGACGGCATTGATCTTTATTTCGATAATGTCGGCGGCGAAACGCTCGAGGCCTGTCTGGAACGGCTGCGTCTGCACAGCCGGGTCGTGCTGTGCGGATCGATCAGTGAATATACGCGCGATGAGCCCTTCAAGCTGTCCAACTACACCCGTCTGCGCGCAACCGAAACGCGGATGCAGGGCTTTTTTGTCTATAACCATCTGGACCGCTGGGATGCGGTGATGGATGATCTGGCGGGATGGATTCATGACGGCAAGCTGAAGCCCGTGCAGGATGTTGAACAAGGCTTTCAGCATATGCCCCGGGCGCTCGCGAACTTATATTATGGTCAAAATGTCGGGATACAATGCTGTTCGGTTCGCGGCGAACCCGAGACATGGGATTAAGGGAGAGAGTTCATGAGTGAGAAACAACAGACGCGGTTTCAGCGCGGCAATTTTGTCGTCGCCGATATCGACCGGTCGCTGACTTTCTATCGCGATGTGCTGGGTTTTGAAGAAACCTTCCGCAAGGGCCACAATCCCGACAGCTATTCCTTCCCGGTATTTGAGATACCCAAAGAGGCGGAAATCGGCTTTTCAATCCTGTCGCTCCCCGGCCAGCCACGGGTCATGGCTCTGTCCGAGGTCAAGAACGTCCCACTGGAACCTGTTCCCCATCCGCGGCGCGGTGCGATTGTGCTGGATGTCGCGGATGCCGATGCGGTGATGGAGGGCGCCCGAAAGCTCGGCCTGAAAGTCTATGAAGAAGGCCGGCTCGAAACCCATGACGGGCGGATCGGTCGTGAAATCGGTATTGTCGATTTCGACGACAATCTGGTGGTCATCTATCTCATCCCGGACGCGCAATAATGGCCAGTCAGACGGATCAATCCTTGACCGGCACAGCCGCTGCTCCAGCCAAACCGTATCCAAGCGCTGCAGCGGGCTGGTTTCTGGTGGTCATGCTGACCATTGCTTACATTTTCAGCTTTGTAGATCGCTATATTCTTGGCCTTTTGATCGAACCAATCAAGGCGGAATTTGATCTGTCCGACCGTCAAATCGGTTGGCTGCTCAGCGCCTTCACTTTGGTTTATGGCTTTGTCGGCATCTTCATGGGTTGGCTGATTGACCGCGGCAAGCGGATCTGGATTGTCTCGATCGGGGTCGCCTTATGGTCCGCGGCGACCGTCGCCACCGGCATGGCGAAAAATTTCTTCCAACTTTTTGCCGCGCGCATGGGCGTTGGCGTCGGAGAAGCGACACTCAGCCCCGCGACATTTTCGATGATTGGTGACAGCTTCCCGACCGAGAAACGGGGCAAGCCGATTGCCTTCTATTCCTCGGCTCTTCCCATTGGCGCAGGCCTTGCCTCGCTGTTGAGCGGCGCGATCATCGCCTGGACCGCGGCGAGCGGCAGCCAGTCCCTGCCCTTTTTCGGTGAATTGTCACCATGGCGATTCACGCTGATAATCGTGGGTCTCCCCGGGATGATTTTTGCGCTCTTCTTCTTGTTTATGAAAGAACCGGCGCGGCGTCCGGTGGAAGCATCGGAGGAAGTGATCAGCGGCAGCGGTTTCTTCGACGCTCTTAAATATATCTGGCGCAACAAGACGCTCTATATCGGCTTCGTGCTGATCATCTGCACCATGACGACTATCGCCTATAGCCAGGGTTTCCTGGCACCGACGTTTGAACGAACCTGGGGGTGGTCGGCGCAGAAATATGCGTTCGTCAACGGTGTCGCACTACTCATCATCGGCCCGGCTAATATGATGATCATGGGCACGATTTCCGACTGGTGGACGAAAAAGGGCGTGCAGGACGCATCCTTGCGCATCCTTTATATCGGCTTTTTTATCATGGTTCCAACCGCCGCCATCCCCTTGTTCATGCCCAGCGCTGAACTGGCCTTTGCGATATTATGCATCAACACCGTCGGCATCGGGATTGTGTCCGCCATCGGTGTGACATCCTTGCTGGTGATCACCCCAGCGCAAATCCGTGGTCAGGTTGTCGCGCTCTATTATCTGGCGATCAGCTGGTTCGGCTCACTAGGACCGATCGCGGTCGGTGAATTGTCGAGCAGCGTTTTTGGCGAAGATAATCTCCGCTATGCCGTTGCGGCCGTACCGCTGATCTTCGGTCTGGTGCCGTTTCTGATGATGCCACTGACGCGGCGGCTTTATCGGGAACAGATGGTCCGCTTGGGCGCCGCCAGCGAATGATCCACAAAGGCTATAGCGACGGTCCCTTTGGCCAAGTGCACTGGCGAGTGCTAGCACCGGAAGGAGCACCAACACGGCCCGACCTTTACTGCTTGCACCCAGCCCCGTTTAGTGGGCTCGCCTTTACCACGATCATGCCGCATCTAGCTGACGGTCGCCGTGTCTTTGCCCCGGATTATCCCGGCCATGGTGGCTCGGACGCTTTCAAGGAAGAACCGACCATAGAGGAATATGCCGCGGCAATGATGGCAGTGGTTGATGAACAGTCAGGCAGTGGACCGGTTGATCTGATGGGTTTTCACACCGGAAATCTCGTAGCGGCCGAAATGGCCATGACCGCACCGGGAAAGATAGGGCGGCTGGCGCTGATCGACGTGCCGGCTTTTGATGCCGAAACGAGCGCCAAGTTCAGAGCGGCAAGCGCCAAGGCGTTTGACATCACACCCGAACTCTCTTGCCTTGAAGGGCCATGGGAGCGTGGGATGACCAAACGTATCGAAAGCCAGACGCTGGAGCGCAGCTTTGAGATGTTCACAGAGCAATTGCGCCCCGGAAGATTGATGAACAAGGCCTTCCATGCGGCGTTCAGCTATGATGTTGACGCAAAATTGCCAGCGGTCACGCACGAGACGATGATATTGGCCTCGCAATCGGGACTACTGGACGCGACGCGACGTGCAGCCGACATC
>JBCBZY010000135.1:0-7363 GCA_039815115.1 Pseudomonadota bacterium
ATAAGGATCGATCACTAGTCATCAGCGGCGATACTGCCAAGGACAGCCGGGTGGCGGACATATGTTCCGGCTGCGACCTGCTAGTGCACGAGGTGTTGAATACGGAAATGGTCGGCAAGATGCAGGCCGCGGCAGAAAAAGCGGGGAACACGCGCATTGCCAAAATTGCGTTTGATATTCCCTCCTATCATGCGACGCCGGTTGAGGCTGCGGAAATTGCGCGGGATGCGGAAACCGACATGCTGGTCTTCAACCACATCGTTCCGGCGGTGCCGCTGACCTATCTGGAAAGCTATTACATGCAGGGCGTGGCAGAGGTCTTTGACGGGCCGGCCGTCCTCGGGCGCGACGGAATGCTGTTCAGCTTGCCCGCCAATAAGAACAGTATCGAACGGGATGAATTGCTTTAGTCTGAAACCGTGGGATGGAGGGCTTGTACCCCGGCGGAGGGTGAAGCGAGGCGGGTGACTCGCTTCACGGTCCATCTCCTGACCTTGCCAGTTTCGATACGGCGGGAGATGGACTCCTGCTTTCGCAGGAGCACAGCATGACCAACAGATTTTGGCAGTTGAACAGCCGCCCCGAAGGGCAAGACGTTTCTGGCGCCATGTCCCTGGAAAGCGAAGATATTCCCGACATTACGGACGGCGAAGTTCTCGTCAAATCAGCCTGGCTGTCAATGGATGCCGGGACCCGGATGTGGATGACCGAGCGTGAGGACGGCTATCAGCCGCCGCTGGATCTGGGCACCAAGATGGTCGGGCTCGTGCTTGGCCATGTCGCTCGGTCCAGCGACCCGCAATTTGCCGAAGGCGACTTGGTGCGGGGTTTTGGGCAATGGGCCGAATATGCCGTGGTTCAGCCAGATCTGGCGGGTCTGATGAAAGTGGATGAAAGCATTTCCGATATTCGCCAGCATTTCGGGGTGCTCGGATTCAATGGCTGGACCGCGCTTTGGGGGATCCGGGAAACTGCGGCGGTGCACGCCGGAGACAATGTGCTGGTGTCGGCTGCTGCTGGTTCGACCGGTCTGCTCGCCTGCCAGATCGCGAAAATACTGGGCGCAAATGTCTATGGTCTGGCCGGAGGACCGGACAAGTGCCGGTGGCTGGAACAGGAGCTCGGGATCACCCGGGCGATCGACTACAAGAATGACGATGTCGCGGCCGAACTGGCGAAAGTCGAGGGCGGGATTGATGCCTATTTCGACAATGTCGGCGGGCCGATACTCGATGCGGTACTGCCCAATATGGCGATGCATGGGCGGATCGCTTTATGCGGTCTGCTCGCACAATATCAGGGCGACGGGCGCGGGCGCGGGCCGGAGCATTTTGATCAGATCCTGATGAAACGGCTGCGGATCGAGGGCTTTTTCTCGCCCGACTTCATGGACCAGGGCGCCGAGCTGACGGTCCAGCTGGCCGCGTGG
This sequence comes from Pseudomonadota bacterium, assembly GCA_039815115.1. Classification (GTDB taxonomy): domain Bacteria; phylum Pseudomonadota; class Alphaproteobacteria; order Sphingomonadales; family Sphingomonadaceae; genus Parasphingorhabdus. Next base: position 1,430 of record JBCBZY010000135.1, read on the forward strand.
CATGATCAGGGGCTGATCGACACGCCATTTGATGTGACAGACGGGATTGAAAATGTTCTGACCGCCTATGAGAAGCTGTTCACCGGCGGCAATATCGGCAAGGTGCTGGTCAAAATCTGAGCGCTATTTTTCTTTCTGTTCCGGAAAGTACCAGACCCGGCGGATCAGCCGGTCCATGATCTGATAGACTGCCGTCGCGCTTTGCGCCTGGCGCTCGCCCTGGCCATTTTGCCACGATGCGGTTTCGATCACCGTGACATAATCGCCATTGACCGACCAGCCGCTGAGGCTGCTGCTGACTTTTGTCGGGCTTTGGAAATAGGATGTCATGTCGCGGACCATCTTGTCCTTGCCGTCGGTCGCAACTTCGGACTTGGCGCCGCTGATCATGATCCACTGGATCTCCGGATGCATCAACTCGCCCATGGCGGCGACATCCCGGGCGTTGAAGGCGGCGGTATATTTCTCAACCAGCGCTTGATGATTGGGTGGGGGCGGCGGCGTTTCGGCGGCCACGGTTACAGGCAGCAGTAATGATATCAGCACCAGCATCAGCCGTGTCATGAACTTCCTCCTCAAATCCTCGCATGTGAGTGTCGGCGCAATTGGCGGGACCGTCAAGTTTTGTGGCGATGCTGTCCCCAGATGGCGAGGCCGAGGATCAGCGTGGCGAATGCCAGCGACATGCCAGCTATCGCGTTCCATCCGCCCCAGGCATAGGCAGCGGTTCCCAGCCAGCTGGACAGGCCGCCGCCAAGGAACATGATGACGATGTAAACGGTCATCAGCCGTGTGCGGATTTCCGGGGCCCGGCCGAACAGGATCGTGCGGTTGGCCACGTCCATCGAGGCGCCACCGAAATTGCTGAGGATCACGGGAATGATCAGAATCCAGAGGCTGGTGCCGGCAACAAACAGGAGCACTGCGCCAATCCACTGAACGACGGCGAACAGCACCCGGACCTTTTCCGCACCGATCCGGTCGGCAAGCCGCCCCGACCATGGGGCCACAATGATATTGGTGGCGGCGAGCAAGGCAAGATATCCAACCACATCGACACCATAGCCCATCTGCGCGCTGGTCAGATGCAGGCCGATGCCGAGCCAGAGCGCGAGGAAGAAACCGAACGATAATGCCTGTAAAGCACCCGCCAGCAGCACGTCCGGCATGGTCCGGATGATCGGCCAGAGTGAGGCGATCAGCGCGCCGTAACTTTCCTGCGGCTCGCTGTCATCGCGCAGTTTTTCGTCCTTCTCCATGATCAGCGGCACGATGACGAGGACTGCCAGCGCCAGAGCTGCGCCGACCCAATAAGCGGAGCGCCAGCCGAAATAATGGCCGAGCACGCCCGCTCCGGCACGGCTGGCGAGCAACCCGGCGGTGATACCTGCGGTCAATATCCCGGTCACATGGCCGACGCGCTCCGGCTTTACGCGCTTCGTGACATAGGCAGGGACCAGATAGGGTGTGATCGTGGCAAAGCCCAGCACCGACGAGGCGATGACGAAGATCCGGAAATCGGCGGCCAGCGCCATGGCGAGCAGGGCGATAAGTTGCCCGGCCGCGAATATGGTCAGCAGCTTGCGGTTATTCACCCGGTCGCCGAGCGGCAGCAGGAGCAGGATGCCGAGTGCGAGCGCGATCTGGTTGAACGCTGGCACGAGCCCGAGCCAGGTTCCGCTGACGCCAAAATCTGCACCCACTGGCGCAATCAACGGATGGATATAATAGCCATGGGCCACCGATGCCGCACAGGCAGCCGAAAACAGAAACAGCTTGAGTTCGCTGATCCGGCGCGGCGCAGTCTTGGTCGAGAGGTCGGGATCAGGCAGGTCGGGAACTTTCGGTCACGGAAGCAGCGACCATGCCAAGACATGCAGGCACAGTCCTCTGTTCATTTAGTCAGCGTCGATGATCTGATCCAGATTTTCCAGCACCTTGCCATAGACCCGGTCCTGCAGCAGCTGTACCAGCTTCGGATCCGCCCGGTCCGGGTGGCCGCTGTCAAGGGGCGGGTGCGGGTCATATTCGAGCGACAGCTGCATCATCTGCGCAAATTCGGGGCCGGCAATCTCTGAAAGGATGGTCAAACCGAAGTCGATTCCCGAAGTAACACCGCCGGCGGTGATGACATTGCCGTCCTGGACCACACGGGATTTCTCATGTGTCGCTCCGAATTTTTCGAGCAGCGACGTATAGGCCCAGTGGGTCGTGGCGCGTTTGCCGTTGAGCAACCCGGCGGCGCCGAGCGCCAGCGAACCAGTGCAGACCGATGTGACATATTTTGCGCCCGCGCCCTGCTGCCTGAGGAATTCCAGCGTTTCCGCATCCTGAATCACATGACGTGTTCCGAATCCCCCGGGCACGCAGAGCAGATCCGCCTGCGGACAGTCGGCAAAATTTGTGGAGGGCAGCATGGCAAAACCGCTGTCGGTCTGAATAGGCTCCACCGTCTTTGCGGCGCTGTGCAGAACCGCACCGGGGAGTCGCGCGAGAAATTGCGCCGGTCCGGTAAAATCAAGCTGGGTGATTTCGTCAAACAGCAGGAAAACAACGTGAAAGGGCGCAGGTTTGTCGGTCATGAGCATGTCTCCTCTTCATGAAACTGCCCAGGCGAACGGCGCGGAAAATCTGTTCGCTCCCCGATGGTGATCCATCTCGTCTCGCCAGTCGCGAACAGGATGGTCATAGCGAGTCTGGCGATCCGCGAAAAGAACAAAAGCCGGATGGGCCCGTCAGCTGCTCGTCTTTGATGCGGGTACGAGCTTCTGGAGCTGCGGCCGGATACGCAGAAACAACCTGTATCCCGCTTCGAGAATTTTCAGCACCACCTGGTTACGGGCGATCCGGCCCAATGGACGCAGCAAGGGCAGCGCGCGCCACATCGCTGCAAAGGCGGCAGCGCCGGACAGGATCCGGCCATTCTCCTCCGCATGGAAGCGGTCCAGCATCAGCTGCCGGTCGAGCGGGCAGATGGCATCTGCCGGGGAGATATCGACGAATGCGATCCGCTTGTCGCGGTCCAGCCGGCGCATGAAACGGATCTCGCGGATGCAGAGCGGGCAGGCTCCATCATACCAGACTTTGACCTGCGTTTCGGATTTGCGCGCGGCCGTCATGTGAGAATCCCGATTACCAGAGTCAGCGATCCAAGTCCGCCCGACAGAATGACACGCAGCCGGTACATTCCCTCGCGCATGAGCCCCTGGCGAAACAAGGTTCGATCGACCAATAGCGCCAGAATCAAACCCGCGCCGAGGAGCAGCATCGAGGGCCCAGGCCAGGTTGTGCCGATCATCCACGGGATACCGCTGAAAAAGGCGATCAGGCTGGGCAGGACGGACACCGTGAAAAGCCAGTCGGGCGGGTTGTCATCAGCAACACCCAGGCCCCACCAGAGTCCGCCCAGAAAACTGAAAATCAGGGCTGCATAGAGCCACGCTGCCGCCAGCGCCGAAAAGCGGTGCTGGTCATCAAATAGCAGGGCCAGGCAGAAAATTTGTGGCAGCAGCCCGGCCACACCCAGCCACCATGCGGACGCAGGCAAAGTTTTTCCGGGTGCAAGCATGACAGGTCCAAACAGAATTACCGATAATCCGGTTTCGCACGGCGGGTCGCTCCGGGTCGACATGGCCATACATACAGATTGATTTAATCACACAATTAAAACATGATAGCGATTAGCGAATCACCCACTGAGAGGTGACATCTGCCCAATGGAGAGAAACACCCAATGCATCCCAGTCTGCATGCGCAAGAACATCCTGACAAACCCGCGATCATCATGGCCGGTTCCGGCGAAACCCGCAGCTATGCGGAGCTGGACCAGGCGAGCAATCGCTATGCGCAGCTCTACCGGGCGGAGGGGTTGAAGATCGGCGATACAGTCGCCCTGTTTCTCGACAATGATCCGGATTTCTTTTCGATCGTCTGGGGCGCCCAGCGTGCAGGGCTCTATTATGTCGCGATTCCCAGCCGGCTGACCGCTGCGGAAGTCAGCTATATCCTTCAGGACAGTGACGCAAACATGCTGATCAGCTCCGCGGCCAAACAGGCTGTCCTGGACGAGCTGAAAGACCTCAATCCCGGCGTGAAGCAATTTGGCTATGGCGTGGATGACGACCGCGCTGTCGAGCCTGCGCTGGCGGCGCATCCCGCCACGCCGATTGCCGACGAACGGCACGGGATGGATATGCTCTATTCCTCGGGAACCACCGGACGGCCCAAAGGCGTGCGCATTCCCTTTCCCGAAAATGAGGATATCGCCCAGCCCAATGCGCTGGTCGCCATCGCGCAGGGCGCCTTTGGTTTCACGCCCGGCTGCACCTATTTGTCGCCCGCACCGCTCTATCATGCGGCGCCCTTGCGCTGGTGCATGACCGTGCACAGGCTCGGCGGTACTACCATCATCATGGAGAAGTTCGATCCCGAACAGGCGCTGGCACTGATCGAAAAATATCAGGTCAATGTCAGCCAGTGGGTGCCGACCCATTTCAACCGCATGCTCAAGCTTCCCGAAGAGGTGCGCGCAAAATATGACGTGTCATCGCTCAAGAGCGCGGTTCATGCCGCCGCGCCGTGCCCGGTTCCGGTGAAGGAAAAGATGATCGAATGGTGGGGACCGGTGATCATGGAATATTATGCCGGCTCCGAAGGCAATGGCTTTACCTTCATCAATGCCACCGACTGGCTCGCGCACAAGGGTTCGGTGGGCAAGGCGTTGCTCGGCACGGTTCGGATTTGTGACGAGAATGACAATGAGGTGCCGACCGGCGAAGAGGGGCAGATCTATTTCGAAGGGGGCAGCCCGTTTTCCTATCATAATGACCCGGAGAAAACGAAAGCTGCGGCCAATCGTCATGGCTGGACCTCACTCGGCGATGTCGGCAAGGTCGACGAGGACGGCTTTCTCTATCTGACCGACCGCAAGAGTTTCATGATTATTTCCGGCGGGGTGAATATCTATCCGCAGGAGATCGAGAATCTGCTCGTGACTCATCCCAGAATTGCCGACGCGGCCGTTATCGGCGCGCCGGATGAGGATATGGGCGAAAAGGTGGTGGCTGTTGTCCAGCCGATGGACATGGCGGATGCCAATGCCGATTTTGGCCAAGAGCTGGAAGCCTGGCTGCGCGAGACCCTGTCGGGCGTCAAGGTGCCGCGCCAGATTGATTTCCGTGCCGAACTCCCACGCGAGCCGACGGGCAAATTATACAAGCGCCTGTTGCGGGACGAATATTGGGACAAGACCGGCAGCCGGATTGTCTGATGTCCGTGGACCTGTCTTCCGATGCGTTGCGCAGGCTGGCAGTAGACGGATATTTCGGGCGGGTCGTGGCGCGGGACATGGCCGGGTTGATGGGAAATATCAGCCCGGAGGCGACCATGGTCATCCCGCCATTGGGGATTGCCTTTGAAGGGAAGCCAGCGATTGGGACGCATTTTGAGGAATTTTTGGAGAGCTATAAGAAAGTCGATATCGATGAGTTTGAGACAACGGCTGATTCCGGGAACGGAACGGTTGCCGTGCGCTTTCGGATACAGTTGACGAGCACAGCGGACGGGAGCGAGACCGAATTGCACAATTGCAATTTCTTCCATTGCAACGCGGACGGCCAGATAGAGAAAATCGTCATCTACATGAGCAACCTGCCCACGGAAGGCTTTGCCGCAGGCGCGACCCGACAGAAAAGCTATGGAGAGAACTGACATGACCCAGGCGACGGAAAGCGATGCACCCACCCTGTCTCCCGAGCTGGCGACGGCGGTGATTGATCCCAACAGCTATGCCGAGTGGAACGGATTGCTCGATACGTTCGATCATATCCGGAATACCATGCCGGTGGCCCGGGTTGATATTCCCGATGGCGGGTTTGATCCATTCTGGCTGGTCACTCGCTATGAGGACGTGATGCGGATATCGAAGGACAATGC
>JBCBZY010000290.1:0-3773 GCA_039815115.1 Pseudomonadota bacterium
CAAGCCCGTGCGCGACGAGATTGTCCCGCTGAACAAGAAGTACGGTCTCGAGGAACTGCTGCAGGCCTGCGCGGACTATCCGGGTGCATCGAACGCGCGGCGCATCACATTTGAATATGTGATGCTGAAGGACAAGAATGACAGCGATGAAGATGCCCGCGAGCTGGTCAATCTGCTACGGCAATATGATTTGCCTGCCAAGGTCAATCTGATCCCGTTCAATCCCTGGCCCGGTTCGGAATATGAATGCTCGGAACCGCAACGTATCAAGGCCTTTTCAAAGATCATCTTCGATGCCGGGATCAGTGCCCCCGTTCGAACGCCCAGAGGCCGGGATATTATGGCCGCCTGTGGCCAGCTGAAATCTGCGAGCGAAAAGAAAAGTCGCGCCGAACTGGACCGCCTGGCAGAGGAAAAGCAGGCTGCTCTAGGCTAACCGCTGCCTAAACGGCGGCGATTACATCAATCTCGACCATCAGTTCCGGCAGCGCGAGCGCCCGAACTTCGACGATCGTGTCGGCAGGCCAGGGCTCCTTGAAATAAGTCTGTCGAGCGTCCACGATTTTCGGGAAATTCGCCATGTTGGTCAGATAAATGGTGACCTTCACTATCCGTTCCCGGCTACTCCCTCCGGCCGCCAGTACCCTGTCGATATTAGAAAACGTCTGCGCTACCTGCTGGTCGAAGTCGTCGACGCCGACAATCGCACCGCTTCCATCAATCGCTGCCTGACCAGACAGAAACAACAGATCTCCAACCCGCCATCCGGGTGATATGGCATAGGGGGCAAGCGGATCCGGGTCGAGTGTGATGACTTTGGGCTGACTGTTGAGCATGGTTCTTCCGATCGGTGATGTGACTTCTCAGATGTGGAGTCGCTGATTTAGCTGGCCTTTGCAACTATCCTTGCGCTTTCCCGATACGCAGGCTCTTGGGACCCGGCACAAGGCCGTGTTGCCCATTTGTCACCAATCATCGAAAATCGACAAAGCGGGTGCCTCTATAGACGATATCAATTGATCTATTAGATACTCTTTTTCTACTGGCGTTAGATAGTATTGTTCAAGGTGTTCTGGATGACTTGGAAACCTTGATGTATTTTGGAGATCAACAAATAATGAAAAAACATGTTCTTGTGGCTTTGACAGCAATGTTTGTATCCACCGCACCGGCCTTTGCGGAAGAAAAAAAGGATTTTGAAGGATTTAAAGCCACTGCGTTGATCGGCTATGACAACGGGGACTTTGGCGAATTCGTTACGATCGACGGGGTCAGCATCGATCTTAACAATGCCGAAGGTCTCTTTTATGGTTTGAACATCGGCTATGATCGGCAAACAGGTCGGCTTGTATATGGTATCGAACTGGAAGCAACAGATTCTGCCGCTGACCTGAGCGACACGATTCTTGGTCAGGTAGAGCTGGGCCGGGATTTATATGCCGGTGGTCGTTTGGGCTATGCGGTCAGCAACAAATCCATGATTTACGCCAAAGCTGGCTATACTGATGCACGGTTGCGCACTGTTGGATTTCAAAGCATCGGTGATGATGGTTTTCGTCTTGGGGCAGGGGCGGAACACAGATTTGGAAAAAGCTTCTTTGCTCGTGCGGAATATCGCTTTTCTGAATATGGCCGTGGTATTCGACGCCATCAGGGACTTATCGGCATGGGGATTCAGTTTTAGAGTATTTTTTGGCTCTCCATCGCATCGAGATCACGCCTGATTCCGCGCATTACCCTTGCAATGCTGTCGCCGTTGTAACCTTGTCGTTTCATATTCCGAATTACCGGGTAAGATGTGCTACATGCAGGATCCAGATCAGAGCAGACTTCGGGTAAGGCACTGCCTGACGACCCGCATATGGCACTGGGTCAATGCGCTGTGCCTCTTGGTGCTCATCATGAGCGGTCTCACCATTTTCAACGCCCATCCACGTCTGTACTGGGGCGAATATGGGGCGAATGACGACTATGCCTGGGCGGCGGTCGGTTCGTCGCAAACCATGGGCTATGTCCGGTTTGGCGAGACCAGGTTTGATACCACCGGCTATATTGGCAATTGGGAGGATCGGAACGGCAATATCCAGACCTGGGCCTTTCCCGACTGGGCGACCATTCCATCTTCTTACAGCCTGGCGGACGGGCGACGCTGGCATCTTTTTTTCGCCTGGATTTTCAGTTTCGGGTTGGCGTTTTTCATGATCCGGTCACTGTGGAATCGGCACATCCAGCAGGATCTACATTTGCGCCGGGAAGACTGGCGCCCGTCAGCTGTCTCGCGAGACATCCGCAACCATGCGCGATTGCGTTTCCATGCGGAAGATCGCGACGGCAGTTACAACATCATCCAGCGGTTCAGCTATATCGGCGTGATATTTGTGGTACTGCCCATCATGATATTGACAGGTCTTGCCATGTCCCCGGCCATGGATGCCAACTGGCCGTGGCTGACAGACATGTTCGGCGGCAGGCAATCGGCGCGTTCCATTCACTTTATCGGAATGGCCTTGCTCGTGCTGTTTTTTCTGGTGCACATGATTACGCTTTTACTTGCAGGTCCGTGGCGATTGACCCGCAGCATGATTACAGGTCGTGATACGAAGGAGTCTGAAAATGGCTAAATTGCTCACACGCAGAACAATGCTGGGTGGCGTGGCACTGGGCGCAGGTGGTTTGCTCAGCGGCTGTGATGCGTTGAACCGCAGTCCCGCATTCCAGAACCTTCTGGCGACGGCCGAAACCGGGAATTTTCATATCCAGCGAGCGCTGGGCGACCGGATGGAACTGGCGAGCGAGTATACAACCGTCGACCTGTCACCAACATTTCGCGCCAATGGCACGCGAAACCCTGACACGCAGAGCTACAATGCCAGCGCTGCCAAAGGCTTTTCAGACTGGCAGCTGCGTGTTTTTGGTCTTGTCAGCAAACCGCAATCCTTTTCCCTCGCGGCGCTGCAATCGATGCCGCAACGCACGCAAATCACGCGGCATGATTGCGTTGAGGGCTGGAGCGCGATCGGTCAGTGGACTGGCGTTCCACTCAAACTGCTGCTCGATCTGGCTCAGTTGCGCGACACTGCCAATTTCCTCATCTTCTATTGCGCAGACAGTCTCGGGGGCCGCCCCTATTATGAAAGCACGGATTTGCTGGATGCTTTCCATCCGCAGACTATCATAGCGCATCGCCTGAATGGCGAGATTCTGCCTATCGAGAATGGTGCGCCACTGCGGCTCCGGGTCGAGCGTCAACTGGGTTACAAGCATGCCAAATATCTGACGGGCATCGAGGCGGTGGCCTCGCTGGACAATATTGGCGAAGGCAGGGGCGGATTTTGGTAAGATGTCGGTCACTACTAATTGTATGCGGGCATCTGACCGCAGCAACATCAGCAATTGAAGGAAGTTATTCATGTCCATTCTGGGTCAGTTTCTCGGAAGTGTGATCAAGCAGGGCACAATTGCGGTGCATCATCCTGACGGTTCCACCGAACAGTTCGGAAGTCCTGCCGAAGGTTTTCCGGATGTCGCCGTCCGGCTGGCGGACAAGAGTGTCATGCGCCAGATCCTGCTCGACCCGCGCCTTGGTGCGGCCGAGGCGTTCATGGACGGTCGCCTGATCCTGGAAAAAGGCGACATCATGGAGTTGATTCAGCTATTGCGTGCCAACCGTAAATGGGAGCGTGGTGGCCGTCTGAAGGAACCGGGGCCGATCAAGCAGATCAAGGACCGGGTTGCCGGCAAGCTCGATGGCCTGAACAACCAGCGGCGATCCA
>JBCBZY010000177.1:0-5937 GCA_039815115.1 Pseudomonadota bacterium
CATCATCGAAGGCAGCCTGACCGACGAACATGGCCATTATCCCGCTGGCAGCTGGGAGCGAACACCGCCCGGATGGACTCATGCACCTTATAGCGAGACCGGCTGTCTGGCATGGACCAAATCCGGCCATCTCATCCCGGAAAAGCTGGGACGATTTGCGGCCTAGTTGCCTGCGGGCGTGGTCACCGTTCTCAGGATATCCAGATATCCCGGCGAGATGGTCATCCGGCGTTCCATGCCGCCGGTCTTCAGCAGTTCATGGGCTTCCGCGAGGCTGTAGCAGGGCAGGCCCATGAACAGGTGATGCTCGCTGTGATAGTTGACCCAGTAAGGCGCGACGGTGAGTCGTTCGATAAAGTTCGCATAGGTTGTGCGGGCATGGGTGAAAGGATCATCGCCGCCGGTTTTTGTGCAGGCATGCTCGGCAATATTGCGGATCCGCAGGAACAGCTGAAAACTGGTCGCCAGTGCCGCAAGCCAGATCAGAAAGGGTCCAATGCCGAGTGTGGCAAGGCTTACGATCAGCACTGTCAGCTGGATCAGCAGAAACCGGCCGACCGTCCGTGTCGTTTTCTTCGCCCCGTCGAGATTGGTGACTGGCGCCGCGACGCCGGCCGCCCCGTTGCGGTTGAAGGGCGTCCCCGCAGACGTATCGCGCTTTGCTGACAGCAGGTCATCATCCTGCCGTTCGTCCCACATCGCCTTCAGGCCTTTCCAGGCGACGGCAAATTGATTGCTTCTTTGCTTGAAGAATGTCTGCCCCGTCAGATCCCGGATGATCTTGCGTTTCATGCTGGCGGGTGTCGTGGGAAATGGCTTGGACAAGCCCAGATCAGGATCCTCGGGCTGCTGCGTGAATTTGTGGTGAGTGAGGTGATAGGCACGGTAGCTGTGCAAGTCGCTGCCAGTCGCCGCTCCAGTCAGCCATTGACCTACGAAATTGTTGATCTTGCGATTGGGGTGGAGCAGCCCGTGTGCGCCTTCATGCATCAGAATCGACAGACCCAGCTGCCGCCCGCCCACCAGGGCGATGGCAAATGGTGTCGCGATCAGTCCGGCGAGCCAGTGCCACTGCCAGATCAGGCTGGTACCGCCACACACCAGCGCAACAATTGCCCAGGCATGGACCATCAGCCAGATGCCGCGCCAGTTTGACACCTTCGTCAGCCGCTCCCAGTCGTCGCGGTTGAAAATATCCATTGGTCTGGCAGCTTTGACTGCGGGCATATGTTCCTCGCTTCCGGCCGAATATAGCCGGTTTCCCGGGAATTTCCAAGTTTTACGGCTGACGTTACGGCATGGCCGACCCGGTCCGTCCCGATCACTTCCATCTGCCATATTCCAGTCGCAATTGCGAACTATAGCCGCTAGCAACCGTCAAAAGCGGGTCGCAAAACTGGATTTGTTTCTCCAAAATTGCTTCGGTTATGCCCCATCCGGGTCGGTGTGAGTTCATGGTGTACGGGATTACGAGGGATAATTGATGGAACAGCAAGCTTGCGAGATTGGGACTTTGCGCCGTTCCACCATCCCCGAAGATGTCCGGGCCAACATTCATGTCTTGCTCGTTGCGAAACATGTGTTCTCCGAAAATACCCTGCATGAAGAAGATGGCAATCATGCCATTTATCACCGCGAGATCCGGTCGGTTCTGGAACGCATGGGAACCCAGCTCACTCTCGCTGACAATTACGATATCCTGTTCAACGACCCGGGCGTGGATTTCGTCTTCCCCTTGCTCAATCGGGCCGGCTTTCTGAACTCCGAAATGCTGCTGCCGTTGCTTTGTACGCGGCTCGACATTCCCTTTCTGGGCGCATCACCGATTTTGCGCGGGTTGTCTGATGACAAGCATCTCACAAAACTGGAAGCTGCGGCACGCGGGATTCCGACGGCGCCCTGGACGATCTATCGGCACGGCGCACCGGTGACGGAGGCAGGCTGCCCGATGGCCGAACGCATGGTGGTCAAGCCCAATGCTTCCTCCGCCAGCTGGGGCGTCCGGGATGCATATGACTGGACCAGCGTCCGGCATGCCGTTGAAGAGATCCAGGAAGAAGGCCATGACGCCATTGTCGAGCCCTTTCTGGCTGGTCACGATATCGAAGTTCCTGCCATCCTCTCCGGTAATGCTCCGGCGTTATTCCCGATGCTGATGTTCCAGCAGGCGGATCCGGACCATTTGCGGACCTATGCCGAGAAGCGGGATCTCGATGTTCGCGAAGGCAAATATGAGACGGTGCTGTTTGACGACCCGGAATGGGAGCCGCGGATCACACGCTATACCAAGGCGATGTGCGATGTGTTCCACCCGTTTGACTATGGCCGGTTCGAGTTCCGGATCAATCCAGAGAGCGGCGAGCTGATCTTCCTTGAAACCAATCTCAACTGCAATCTCTGGTCAGAGAAAATCTATGGCCGCGCGGCGAAGGAAGTGGGCTGGACGCATGACGAGCTGATCGAGACCATTCTTGCCGAAAGCATGCAGCGTCAGGGACTGATTTCCCATGAGCTGGTGCTGACCGAAGACGCCGCCTGAAACAACCCGGCTAGAGTTCGACCAGACCGCTCGCGATTCCGTCAATCCGCTGCTGCATCGCCTTGCGTGTATCGCCCTGGTCGGTTGCGCAAACCAGCGTCCCGCCGCCGTCCCGGATCATGCGTTCGATGTCCGGCCACATGACATTCGGGTCTTTCGCATCACGCCACATGCCTGATATTTTTGGATCCATCCGCCGTTCGCCACCGAAGCGTCCCGGCCGCGCCTTTGCTCCATCCCAGATTTCCGTGTTCAGCAGACCGGGGCAGAGGATTGTGGTTGCAATGCCTTTGGCTGCCAGTTCGCCGCTCAGCGCTTCTGCTACAGCCATGGTTCCGTGCTTGGTGGCTGCATAAAGCGGAAATTGACCTTCCGGCGGGCGCAGGGCTGCTGTGGAGGCGGTGATGCCGACATGGGACGGGCGGTTTGTCATGAGAGGCACGAAGCACTGGGCTGTCCAGATCGGACCAAGCACATTGACCTCCCAGGCCCAGCGGACCTGCTCCGGCTTGCCTTCCAGCAGTGAAGCGCCGACGCCGACACCAGCGTTGATCCACAGCATGGCGAGATCCTGCCCGGTGGAAACGAATTGATCAGCCGCCGCAGCCGTGGCATCGCGATCACTGATGTCGAAGACCATCGGGAAGGCCTGCGGACCGATCTGTTTCGCGGCATCGACGGCTGCCTGTTCGCGAATATCCTGCACGCCGACCTTCATGCCCTGTTCGGCGAGGCGCATCGCCAGCATCTTGCCGATACCGTCACCGGCGCCGGTCACAATGGCTGTCCGGTTTTGATAGTCCGTCCACTCAGCCACGCTGCAATTCCTCTGCAAGCCGGGCCATGAATGCCGCGCCCCGGGAGATCTGATCAAGGCTGATAAATTCATTCGGCTGATGGGCCTGTTCGATCGAACCGGGACCGCAGATGACCGTCGGGAAACCAGCCTGCTGAAACTGCCCGGCCTCGGCGGCATAGGCCACGGCACCTGCGCTGCTGTTATCGCCGGTCAGTCTGCGGACAAAGGCTTCGGCATCCGAGTCCCTTGGGGCAAGCGGAGGGGCGCTCGCCAGCTGTGTGATGGTGATGCCGGTTCCCGGATAAGCCTCTTGCATGTCGCGGTCGAGCAACCGGATATTTTCCTTGAACGGGGCCAGCACCTTGTCGGGATCAATGCCGGGCGGACAGCGCAGGTCGAACGTGAAGCTGGCCCGCCGCGCGAGAATGTTGGCGGCCGTTCCGCCTTCCATCATCCCGATGGTCAATGTCGGGTGGGGCGGGACGAACGGGGAATCGGGATCTGCCTTCTGCCAAAGCTCGCGCGCGAGATTCGCGAGATCATGCATCAGATCAATGGCCACCATGTTCGCGGACAGCCCGAGATGGGTGAGGCTGCTATGCGCCTCATGACCGAGGACCTCGACAGAATGCACCGTGATCCCCTTGTGCCCGGTGACGACCTTCATCATCGTCGGCTCGCCAATAATCGCCAGAGCAGGTTTCGGCAATTTCGCTGCGATATCGGCGATCAGGTCAGGCGCGCCAAGGCAGCCGACCTCTTCGTCATAGCTGATCGCGAGATGGACTGGTCTTTTCGCGTTCTGGAACTCGGGGGCGGCGGCCAGCGCCAATGCGATAAAGCTCTTCATGTCCGATGTGCCGCGCCCGAACAGCTTGTCCTCCCGTTCGGTCAGCACAAAAGGATCGCTCGACCAGTCCTGGCCATCAACCGGCACGACATCACTGTGACCGGACAATATCACTCCGCCTTCGACCATCGGTCCGATCGTGGCGTGGAGATTGGCTTTGGAGCCGTCGCCATTGAGAACGCGATGGGAAGTGATGCCCTGATCTGCAAGCAGCGCCTCAACCCAGCCGATCAGCTCGAGATTGCTGTTTCGTGACGTTGTGTCGAAGGCAAGGAGCGACTCGAGAATCGCCAAAGCCCTGTTTTGGAGCGATTTTGTCATATTAACGCCATAGAGTCGCGCCAGTAAAAAGAAAATGGCCGAAAAAAAGCTTTTGGAATCAAGCGCGTTACGTCTGATTACAACGCAATAGTTGGAAGTTCGCAGGTTTCTGGCTAGTGGAATATGAACTTATGGTTAACGAGATGTTTAAGACTTTGGTGTAATGGTCACATTGGCCAAAGGGTTCACGAGTATATGAACAAGCAAGACTCCATCGCCGAAAACCTGGATATGCTGGCACGACTGGCAGCTCGTTTGACCGCAACGCCGGTTGCGACGATCACGATCTATGACCGTGATTGTGCGGAAGATGGCGATGTCCAGACGGTTGCTCACAATGCGACCGCACTGGACAAGACATGGCAGGCGGCCAATCAGGATGTGGATATCAGTCAGCTTGGCAGCCCGCGTACTGCCGTTGCCCAGCATCTGGGGCTCTATGCAGCCGTGCCAATGCGCAATGGCGACGGATCAACTATCGGGATGATCGCGTGCGCTGATGATGATGACCGGGAACTGAGCGCGGAACAGCTCGAATCGCTCAAGCATATCGCCGCACTGGCATCGGCCATCAGTCACAACTGAGCAGCTATTTTCAGTCTTCGCTGGATTGCAGCGCCGCCTTGCCGCGGGCCGTAATCATGCTGTCAAGAAAACGCGGTTCCGAGGATGCGCCGGTCAGGAACGCCTCGTAGAGGATCATGCCATTGTCGCTGAGATTCTGGACCATATCCACAAAAGCCGTCTTGTCTTCACCGGACTCACAGGACCGGATCACTTCGGGCGTCATCGTTGCGGCTGATGGCCAAGCCTGGTTAAGTGTTCCCAGAACACAGCGTTCTGCTGAGGACAGAGTGGCTTCGGGGGAGTAAGCACAAGTCATTTTCTATTGCAGACCAGATCAAATTAAGTATGCCCCACTCGCTTTGATTTCGTTAACCTTTATTAACCTAGAAAGTTAAAAAAGAGTTAACGCTTCGGTGTTGCATCCGGTAGTCCGACCCCTGATTTCGGCATTCCGCTTTGCAAAAAACCCCAGAAAACTCGGCCTGAGGCGGTGAAAATCCTATAGGTCCGTTTGCGGCGATCCGCATAGCGGAGACGGATATGCTGCCCCGCTGTTAAGACGAACTGAATCGAAAACGGCCTTGGTGGCCCCAAAATCTGCGGGGTGGACTGACTGGACGCTTGTTTGATTGACATCCGGGGTCATTATATATAGATATCTATATAGTAGAAGACTCTGGAGATTCGTGATGCCGACAAGAAGAAAAATTCTGATGACAGGCGGTGCGGCGCTGTTGCTGATCGGCACAGGGCTGGGCGGCTATGTCGGGACGCGATCAATAGCAAAGGCTCAGCAAAACTCTGCTGCATTAATATCAATATGTCCACCTTGTCCAGACTGCGTTGAAGCAGATAAACGTC
>JBCBZY010000026.1:0-15065 GCA_039815115.1 Pseudomonadota bacterium
GCCATCCCGTTTGGAATTGGCCTGTCGCACTATGGCATTGTCACGGCGCAAGGCACGGCATCATCCCCTTGGTCAGGGCATCGCGACGGTTGGAGGCAGCGCGGCGTGGTTTTCCTTGACCCGTACGGCATGAGCGTTGGTTTCGAAACACTTGAGATGCTTGCGGAAACCAAACGAGCAGACGTTTGGTATCTATTTCCTCGCAAGGCAGTGGTTCAGCAACTTGCAAATAAGGCCAGTAGGATGGACGACGATAAGCGTGCGAGTTTGAACCGGATTTTCGGTTGCGACGATTGGGAGGAGCGCTTCTATAAGGCCCAACCAACGCAAGGCACTTTGTTTGATGATCCCGTCACACCCGACAGCATTCGCATGGCCACCGGGGATGAGATCGCAGCTTTCGCCCGTGAGCGATTCGGAGGTATTTTTGCGTATGTTTCAGACCCGATACCGCTCCTAATCAATGGGCGCGATTTCTTTGAGCTTTATTGCTTCTCGAACAATCCACCAGCAATTGACCTAATCAAGCGCGGGGTAGATCACGTCGTCAAGAAATATACTCCGGCATCTCATCGTAAGTCCGTCCTCTAAGGATACGACCGGTCTTCTTCTTGTTCACTCCGCCCCATTGTTTAAAGAAGAACGCGGTTCCAGCGTCAAGGCACTGATCGAGGATTTTCTCAACCCACTCCTTGTCCATAGGACGAGCGCGCGGTCCACTTTCACCACCCACAATTGCCCAATGTATGCCAGACAGGTCAACCAACCCGACATCTCCGATCAGCGGTTCGAATGAGATGAAGCGGACGCTGGCCGGCACTTCTCGCAGGCGATCCATGCGCTCAACAACCCTGTGGTCCTCAACGCTCGTACCCAACCAGACGTTTTGCAACGGCTCCGGTGCTAGTTGGTTTAAGAACTCCGCCATGCGTTCTGGCCGCTTGGTCAGTATTTGATAGTGATGCTGTGGCGTCTGCTCCATAACTCGCCAAATGCGACGCACAAAGTCGATTGGCACATCTGGGTGGAAGAGGTCGGACATAGAGTTGACGAACACCCGGCGCGGTTTCTTCCATGTGAGAGGAATCTCGACAGACTCCTCGTGGCAACGAACCTTGTCTGTCCAGACTGCACCGCGTTTGGAACGCTTTGTGAGCCCTTTGTACTTTTCATTGCCCATTGCCTGCAGACGAGCCGCCATTCGCATTGCATAGCAATTCTTACAGCCGGCACTTTCAATGGAACAGCCAACGACCGGATTCCAAGTCAAATCGGTCCATTCGATGGAAGATTGTTGCGCCATAACGTATCCCTTTCACGCTCCTGTAGCATGCTGTGAATCCGCTGTGAATCTTTTTGATTTTGGCTGAATAAGTTACCCGGCAGTTATTCGGGCCGTCCAGCTCCGTTGTTGGATTTCCGCTAAGTCACTGATAACTGGTGCGGTCGAGAAGACTCGAACTTCCACGGGAGATTAATCCCACAGCGACCTCAACGCTGCGCGTCTACCAATTCCGCCACGACCGCACATGTCATTTGGAGAGGGGGCGCATCGCCCCCGGGGTAGGCGGGGTCCATTAGCAAAGGGTCCGGAGTCCCGCAACAGATATTGTTGGCGGATTTCATTCGGCTCGTCCCCGCAGATTGACAGGAAATCTGTCCCTTTGCTGTACAGTTTTCGCCATTCCGTCCGTTTTCAGAAGTTCAGGTCGAAAAATGGCCCTGTTAACCTTTTATTTACCTTGCCGGATGGTGTGCATGCCCGCTCTTCTGATGTCCATGGATGTTCTGCTCGCTCCCGTGATATTGCTTGCCAGCACGGCGGGTGCGGAAGCACCTTCCGGGCGCAGCGCCGGGCCTCGTGCCGGAGCCAGGGCTACCGTGTCAGCCCGGATCATCCGCGGGGAGGCCATTGCCTTTGAATCACCCGACCCGATTTATCGCGCGCTGCGCAACAGCCGCGATGACCTGATCCTGATCCTTCCGAAAGCCCGCGACCGGAAAGCGGCGAAGAGCGGGCAGGACCCGGCGCAGGTTCTGATCGAATTTTATTGAATCGCGCCGAACAGCGCCCCTATTCGGCAGGGGTGGATATGTCTGCCCAGCCAATTTCGAGGTCCGTCGCCGCGCGCGGGACATCGAGTTTGGCTTCGTTGAAATTCACCTTGCCGCCAGGCGCCAGTGTCTTGACCGGAGGTTTCATCTGCCAGCTATAAACAATCCGGCCGCTGGCATCGCGCAGCATGACCAGCATGGGAGGAACCGCCTGTTCGGTATCGGACGGGTTGATCACTGTTCCGCTGGCCGCGAAATATTCCGTCCCGTCGGGCAATGTGCGGCGATCCTGATTGGCCGAGAGCTCGATGAGCAGCGGGGTCTGGTCAACCGATGCAAAGCGGTAGTTCTCGAACCAGTTCGGTGCGCCAAACATGTAAAGCGCGCCGCCGATGGCCGAAATGGTGAGGGCAAAGGCAATTGCTGCCGCTGTCCACATTTTGGCCGGATTGCGCCGCGGCTTGAACGGAGGTTCATGCGCGAAGCTGCTCTCGTCGGTCGCATAGGACGGAATATCGGGAACAGGTCCGGCTTGCGCGAAATGGGCCGCCGAAGAGGTTTCTTCCGGGATTGCCGTTTGCGGGGAAGACGGCTTGGGTGACGTTTCGGGTATAGGGGGCGTGGGCGCCGGAACCGGGGGAGGCAGCGTTACCGTGCCTTCCTGAAACCAGCTGTGACGGCATGACGCACAGCGCACCGATCGGCCGGTCGGGCCAATGGCGCTGTCCGGAACCAGATATCGCGTCTTGCAGGCCGGGCAATTCAGTATCATGACGTCACTCTAAACACGCCGGAACAGGAAACTGCAAGCCCGTGGTGCATGGTTTTGAGACAAGGCCCTGAATTTCTGCGTTTCGGTCCCGCCTTTCCTCCGCGCACATGATCTGCCAGTTGATTTCCCGCATGTGAAAGGACTATTGGACAGGGCGGCCCGAAAGTGCGGTGCCGGCACAGGTGGATTGATTGCCCGGATGAATGAAATTGTTCAGTTTGAGAATGTCGGATTGCGCTATGGAGCAGGTGCCGAGACCCTGTCGGACCTCAGTTTCACGCTCTATCCGGGCAGTTTCTATTTCCTGACCGGGGCGTCGGGCGCCGGCAAGACCTCGCTGCTGAAGCTGCTTTATCTGTCTCAGCGCCCCAGCCGTGGCGTGATCAGGCTGTTTGGCGAGGATGCAGTCACCATGCCCCGGGCACGTCTTCCGGGATTTCGCCGGCGGATCGGCGTGGTGTTTCAGGATTTTCGCCTGGTTCCGCATTTGTCGGCCTTTGACAATATCGCACTGCCCTTGCGCGTTGCGGGAGTGCGGGAAAAGGACCTCGAAACGCCGGTGGCGGAAATGCTCGACTGGGTTGGTCTTGGCGACCGCGCATCGGCGCGTCCGGCAACCCTGTCCGGCGGAGAACAGCAGCGTGTCGCAATTGCGCGGGCCGTCATCGGTCGACCGGAGATCCTGGTGGCGGACGAGCCTACCGGTAATGTCGATCCCGACATGGCCGTCCGCTTGCTGCAGCTGTTCGAGGCGCTGAACACGTTGGGTACAACCATTGTGGTGGCAACCCATGACATTCATCTGCTCAGCAAGGTGCCCGGCGCGCAAATGATGAAGCTGGAAAAGGGCAGCCTGTCCGATCCGACCGGCTCGCTGCGCCATCCGCCCAAGCCGCAAAATATGGCCATCTGAAGCGGCGAACAGATGCTCCAGTTTTTCTTCATACCCGGCCATGACCGCAGACTGATCCCGGAAGGCCGCTTGTCCGGTCCGATGCCGTGGGTCATCGCGATCATGATATTCCTGATGGTGCTGGCGGCGGCAGCAGGACTGGCCTTTTCGGAAGCAGCACGGAGTGTGTCGGACGATCTGTCCACGCGGGTCACGGTGCAGATTGTCGAGGCCAATAGCGATCTCAAGAACCGGCAAAGCCGGGACGTGGCGGCGAGCCTGCGCGGGCTGGATATTGTCGAGGAAGTGCGCGTGCTGCCGGATGCGGAAATTCGCGAACTGATCGAGCCGTGGCTGGGCACCCAGGATATCGGGGACGATATCCCGTTGCCGGCGCTGATAGATGTCACCTTGATCCAAAAAGCGGGTGAAGCCGAGTTGGAAGAGTTGCAATCTGCTGCAGCCCAGCTTTCCTCCGCGGCGCGCGTTGAACCCAGCACTGGTCTGATCGAACCGGTTATTGATCTTGTCCGGTCACTCCAGTGGATTGCCTTCGGTCTGGTGTTTTTGTTGGCTGTTGCGACAGCCGCAGCTGTCATTATCAGCGCTCGCGCAGCGCTCAACACCCATGACGAGACGATCGGGATCATTCATCTGCTGGGGGGCACGGATCGCCAGATCAGCAAGCTGTTCCAGCGCCGGATTGCCCTTGATGCGCTGCTCGGCGGGATTATCGGACTGGTTGGCGGCGCAGCCATTATCTGGTTGCTCGGCACACAGCTTTCTGCGCTGGGTTCCGGTCTGGTCCAGTCGCTCGGGCTTTCGTGGCAGAGCATGTTGATTATCGCCGCCATTCCGATATTGGGTATGCTCCTCGCAATGATGACCGCCCGGATGACCGTCATGGGCGCGCTGAAAAAGATTTTGTAGTCCCGCTTATGATATTGCGCCTCCTCTGCTTCCTGCTCCTGATCTGGATGATCGGCTTTGCCTGGTTTACCATCGATCTGCCGCGCCCGGCGGGCTCGGATGTGCAGACGGATTCAGCGGTGGTTCTGACCGGCGGACCGGGCAGGATCGAACATGCGCTACGGCTGGTCGAGGGAGAACAGGCCGAGCGGCTGCTTGTGTCGGGCGTAGACCGGAATGTGAAACCGAACGAACTGGCGGCCCAGTATGAGCGGCCCGAGAGCCTGTTTGAATGCTGTATTGATCTCGGTTTTCAGGCGGTTGATACCCGGTCCAATGCGCTGGAGACAGCCCGCTGGGCGGCACGACGGGAAGATACGTCCATCCGTCTGGTGACGTCCGACTGGCACATGCGCCGTGCCCGGCTGGAACTGGAACGGGCGCTGCCGCCGGAAATTTCCATCACCGAGGACGCCGTGTCCACCGCGCCTTCGCTGAGCACCCTGTTCAAGGAATATAACAAGTTTCTCACGCGCTATCTGGCGGCACTGGTGGGCATATGAAGCTGATATCCGCTATCCGGTCGCTGCTGTTCCTGCCGATATTCTATGGCGGCTCCACGCCGATTATCATTGTGTCCTTTGCGGTCGCCCTGTTTTCGGTGCGCGGAACCCATGTCATGGCGCGCTGGTGGAGCCGCTATCACTATCTCTGCGCGCGGATCGTTCTCGGCATTCGGGTGGAAATCAAGGGAGAGCTGAGGAACGAGCCACTCCTTTATGTCTTCAAACATGAAAGCATGTATGAGACGATCGATCTGCTCAGGATATTCGAAAAACCGGTGGTTATTGCCAAAAAGGAATTGCTGGTCATCCCGCTCTGGGGCTGGATCGCCAGACGACACGGGTTGCTGGGAATTGACCGCAATGGTGGCGGCGCAGCGATGCGGCAGATTATCAAACAGGCGCGCCGGGCGATTGAGGAAGGGCGTCCGATCGTCATATTTGCAGAAGGCAGCAGGGCGCATCACGGCGAGCGGCCCGAACTTCAGACCGGATTTGCCGGGATCTACAAGCTGCTTGGACTGCCGCTGGTACCGGTGGCACTCAATAGCGGGATCATCTCCCCCCGCGACACTTTCGTGCAGCGCAGCGGGGTGATCACCTATGAAGTGCAGGACGAGATTGAACCGGGACTCGAACGGGACGATATTCGGGACCGGGTCCATGCGGCGATCAACGCGCTAAACGACTGACGGCGCCCTATTCGTGGTGCCGTCCAAAATCCGGGGCGGCGTCGTCCTGACCTTCTTCGATGATCCGGCGGCGAATGGCCCGGGTCTTGGTAAACAGGTCAAAAAGCTCGTCGCCCTTGTCCCAGCGAATGGCGCGTTGGAGGGCCGTCAGATCTTCGGAAAAGCGCTGCAGCGTCTCGAGCACCGCATCCTTGTTGGACATGAAGACATCGCGCCACATGGTCGGGTCGGAGGCGGCAATCCGGGTGAAGTCGCGGAAGCCGCCAGCGGAATATTTGATCACTTCGCTGCGCGTCACATCCTCCAGATCCGATGCGGTGCCGACAATCGTATAGGCAATCAGATGGGGCAGATGACTGGTTACTGCGAGCACCAGATCATGATGTTTCGCATCCATGATCTCGATATTGGCGCCTAGCTTTTCCCAGAAGGCCCGAACTTTTTCGACATCGCCTTCTGCGGCATTTTCCGGCGGCGTGAGGATGCACCAGCGATCCTGAAAGAGCGTAGCGAAACCGGCATCCGGACCGCTATGTTCGGTTCCGGCGACCGGATGCGCCGGAATGATCCGGGCTTCCGGCAACACTTCTGTGAGCGCCGCAATCACGCTGGCCTTGGAGGAGCCGACATCGCTGATCACGGCATCGGTCGGCAGATCGGCGGCAATGTCCGCCGCGGTTGCTGCCATCGCTCCGACCGGTACGCAGAGCATCACCAGATCGGCATCAATGACCGCGGCGCCGGCACTGTCGCTGATATCGTCACAAAAGCCGAGTTCGGTGGCGCGGGCGCGGACCGCGGGATCCTGATCATAGCCGGTAATCCGGGCACCCTTCATCTGCGTGCGAGCGGCATGGGCAATGGATGAGCCGATCAGCCCCAGTCCGATGATGGCGATATTGGCAAAAGGCAGCATCAGGCAGCTTCCAGAATCTCGCGCAAGGCCGTGGCCACGCCGCGCGTTTCCTCTTCGGTTCCAATGGTGATCCGCAGACCATTGACCAGCCCCTGGCCGGGCAGCCAGCGCACCGCATAGCCCTTGTCCATCAGCGCACCATTCGCCTGTTCGGCGCTCACCTTGCCCTCAAGAAGGACAAGAAGGAAATTGGTGTGGCTCGGGATAACCCGCAAGCCGTGATTGCCCATCGCCGTGAGTTCGTCCGCCAGCCATTGGCGCCAGCGACGGTTATGGTCGCGGCTGGAGGTGACAAAATCATCCGCGGCCAGTGCTGCAAGGGCGGCTTCCTGTCCCGCGGTTGTGACATTGAACGGCAGCCGGATCCGGTTCATCGCGCCGATAATCTCCTCCGGCCCGTAGCCCCAGCCAATTCGCTCGGCCGCCAGCCCGTGGATTTTTGAAAAGGTCCGGGTGACCAGCACATTGGGCAGCGTTGCCGCCATTTCCAGCGCGCGGTCATCCTCGTCGGCTTCGAGATATTCGGCATAGGCGCCGTCCAGCACCAGCAGGACCTCGGGGGGCAGTGCCGCCTGTAAACGCCGGATTTCTTCCCCGCTCGACAATGTGCCGGTGGGGTTGTTGGGGTTGGCGATAAACACTACCCGGGTTTTTTCGGTCACTTTTGCGAGGATCGCATCGACATCAGTGCCATAGTCGACATCGTCCGCGATCACCGGCGTCCCGCCATAACGGCGCGCGGCAATATCATAGACGGCAAAGCCATAGCGGACATAGATAATCTCGTCGCCCGGCCCGCTGAAGGCATTGGCGGCGAGGTGCAATATGTCATCGGAGCCGGTGCCACAGATAATCCGCGCCGGGTCGAGCTCATATTTGTCGGCAATGGCGTCGCGCAGTCTGGTCGAACCGGGGTCGGGATAGCGCGGCACGTCATCCGATGCATCGGACAGGGCCTGTTTTGCTGCCGGGCTGCACCCCAGCGGATTCTCATTGGCTGACAGCTTGACCAGCTTCTGTCCGCCATCGCCGCTCGACTTGCCCGGAACATAGGGCGCAATGCCCATGATCCAGTCTTTGGGTTGTGGTTTGCTCATAATTTGCTCATTTGCATGCGATTCATGGGGTGGGACTAACCGGAAGGCGCTTTTAGTCAACTGCAATATCAATTGACGCCCCGGTTTTAGCGCCTTAGCCCCTGCAATCCATGAATGACGATCTGCGCTTTGGACTGGACAGGGCTGTCCAGCTGCCCGGTCCGCTGGCATTGGACAGCGGGGCTGCGCTGACGCCTGTCGATATCGCTTATGAAACCTATGGCACGCTTGATGCCGATGCCGGCAATGCGATCCTGATCTGTCATGCGCTGACCGGCGATCAATATGTCGCCTCGACCCATCCTGTCACGGGCAAGGATGGCTGGTGGGTTCGCATGGTCGGACCTGGCAAGCCAATTGATACGGATCGCTATTTTGTCATCTGCACCAATGTGATCGGCAGCTGCCTTGGCAGCAGCGGACCCGCGACGCTCAATCCGGCGACGAACCAGCCCTGGGCGATGGACTTTCCGGTGCTGACCATAGCCGACATGGTGCGGGCCCAGGCGATGCTGCTCGATCATCTCGGCATCGAAAGGCTCCATAGCGTCGTCGGCGGTTCGATGGGCGGGATGCAGGGGATCAGCTGGACGGCGCTCTTTCCGGAGCGGGTGAAGTCCGCAGTGATCATTGCCTCCACCGCGAAACACAGCGCCCAGAATATCGCATTTCACGAAGTCGGGCGCCAGGCGATCATGGCCGACCCGCGCTGGCGGGGCGGGGCCTATTATGCCGATGAAGACCCACCGGTCAGCGGCCTCGCCGTGGCCCGGATGGCGGCCCATATCACCTATCTGTCCGAAGAAGGGCTGACCGAGAAATTCGGGCGGCGGCTGCAGGACCGCGATGCAAAAACCTTCGGGTTTGACGCCGATTTCCAGGTGGAGAGCTATTTGCGGCACCAGGGCAGCACCTTCACCGACCGGTTTGATGCGAACAGCTATCTCTATATCACGCGGGCAATGGACTATTTTGATCTGGCCGAGGATCATGGCGGATCGCTGGCGGCGGCTTTCACCGGATCAAAGGCACGATTCTGCCTGATCAGCTTTGACAGCGACTGGCTGTATCCGACAGCGGAATCGCGGTCGATCGTGCATGCCCTGAATGCGGCGGGAGCCGAGGCCAGTTTCGTCGAGCTGTCCGCACCCTTTGGCCATGACAGCTTCCTGCTGGAGAATACCGAGATGGACCGGATTGTCGGTGGGTTTCTCAAGGCGGGGGACCAGTGATGCGCGTTCTTCTGTCATTCCCACGCGGGCGGGAATCCAGAGTGTTTTTCGCCACGCCCGCGCCGGAAATGGATTCCCGCTTTCGCGGGAATGACGAGGAGTGTGTTGGAACAGACAGTTTCCGCCATCTTTCTTCCGTCACCCTGAACTTGATTCAGTATCCATTTCTCCGATCTCACAACCGGGGGAAAAACGCACAATGGACCCTGAATCAAGTTCAGGGTGACGGCTTGGGATGGTGTTCATGACCATCCTCCGCCCCGACCTCCAGATCATCGCCGACAATATCGCGCCGGGCAGCCGCGTGCTCGACATTGGCTGCGGCGACGGCGCGCTGATGGCGGCTTTGCGCGATGACAAGGGCTGCGATGCGCGCGGGCTGGAAATTGATCGCGACAATGTTGCGGCAGCGGTGGCCAAGGGGCTCAGCGTCGTGCAGGGCGATGCTGATACCGATCTTGCCGCCTATCCGGACGGCAGCTTCGACTATGCGGTGCTCAGCCAGACGTTGCAGACCACCATGCGGCCGGACATGATCGTGGAACAGCTGCTCCGGATCGGTCAGCAGGCCTTTGTCAGCTTCCCCAATTTCGCCCACTGGCGCGTCCGGTTGTCGCTGCTGGTCGGGGGGCGCATGCCTGTCACGCGGCTGCTGCCAGAACGCTGGTATGATACGCCCAATATCCACCATGTCACAATCGACGATTTCCGCTCGCTGGTGCGCGAGGAGCAGCTGCAGCAGGAAGGCCAGTGGTTCCTCAGCGGCGACAAGCAAACCGGCCGCGGCATGGCCAATCTGCTGGCCGAACATGCGGTGTTTTTGCTGCGCGGGTGAAAACCTCTGTTCAGCGCATCATAACCCTGTATTCTCATTGGCTTGATCATCGGGCTGTGGGCCGAAGGAGCGGAAATTGGACTGGGCATCCACCTGGGAAATGGCACAACCCTATGTCGGGCTGGCGATATTGGTGGCGTTGTTCTGGGCTTTTGTCAGCGAGAAACAGGGGCCAGCGGTCACAGCAGTGGTCGCAGCGGCAACGATGCTAGTGCTGGGACTGCTCAGCAGCGATGACCTGTTCGGGGTCTTTTCCAATCCGGCACCACTGACCATCGGGGCGATGTTCATTCTCTCCGGCGCGCTGATGCGGACCGGGGTGATCGAGGCGCTGGCGGGGTTTGCGGCGCGCCATGCGGAGGATCAGCCCAAGGCGGCGATTGGCGGATTTCTTGGCGGGACCTTCGCGGCATCCGCCTTTATCAACAACACGCCGGTGGTGATCATCCTGATCCCGATCATGAAGAAAATCGCCGCAGTTGCGGGCATTGCCGCGAGCAAATTGCTGATCCCGCTCTCCTATATTTCGATCCTGGGAGGCAGCCTGACGCTGCTCGGCACCTCGACCAATTTGCTCGTTGACGGCGTGGCGCAGGCCAATGGTCAGGCGCCATTCGGACTGTTTGAAATCACCATGGTTGGCCTGATCGCGGCAGGAACCGGGATTGTCATGATCGCCATATTGGGTCCCTTTTTGTTGCCGGACCGGAAGAGCGGGGGCCTCTCGGATGGTCGTCCGGAAGCCCGCTATCTTACCGATATCCGGATCATGGACGGGAGCAGCTTTGTAGGCAAAGCGATCTCTGCCATTGGCGCGTTCAAACCCTCAGGCGTCACGATCATGGGCCGGCGACAGGGCAGTGCAGTGGATCGTTCAGCCATTGCAGATCATAAATTGGCGGAGGGAGACCGTCTGGTGGCGGCGGTCACGCAGGAGGAGCTGCTGTCGCTCGCCAAAACCCCCGGCCTGAAGCTCGGTTATGCCGGAATGAAGCAGCCGGACACGCCGCTCGAGGACGAACATACCCGTCTGGTCGAGCTGGTCATTGGACCGTCGCACCGTTCGGTCGGCAAATCCCTGATCAGCCTGCCCTTCCTGTCGCGAGTCCCGGCCCGGGTCCTGGGACTATCGCGCCCGCGCCATATTGCCGGTCCGATCTTGTCGGAAGCGCGTATTCGCCATGGCGACAGCCTGCTGGTCCAGACGGATGATATCTCCATCGCCACGCTCCAGGAAAATGCCGATCTGGTGCATCTGCAGGAACCCGATGCCCGCGCCTATCGCCGCCACCGGGCCCCTATCGCAATCGCCACCCTCGCGATTATCATCATCGCCGCGACGCTGGGCGTGCTCCCCATCGCTGCGTTGGCCATGATCGGCGTGGCGGTCGTGCTGGTCACCAAGTGTATTGACAGTGAGGAGGCGTGGGCGGCGCTGGACGGCAATGTGCTGGTGCTGATCTTTGCGATGCTGGCAGTCGGCAAGGGGCTGGAAAATGCCGGTACGGTGCAGCTGATCGTCGACACCATCCTGCCGCTGCTCAACATGATGCCGCCGCTGCTGCTCATCATCACGGTCTATTCGCTGACGTCCCTGCTGACCGAGACGGCGACCAACAACGCGGTCGCGGTGATCATGACGCCGCTGGTCATCGGGATTGCCGCACAGACCGGTGTCGATGTCCGCAGCTTGCTGGTCGCGGTGATGTTCGGCGCGTCGGCGAGCTTCGCCACCCCGGTCGGCTATCAGACCAATACGCTGGTCTATACGTCCGGCGGCTACCGCTTTTCCGATTTCGTCTGGATCGGCTTGCCGCTCAATATCGGCGTCGGCCTCGCTGCCTGTCTGGCGATCCACTATGTGTTTTGAGGTGTAGAGCCGCGGTCTTCAGTCCGTGTATCCAGCCAGCCGACCATTGATCACATAGTCCAGTATCTCGACAATCTGCGCTGGTGTTTCGGCAACCGCCAAAGCCGCCGCATCCACTTCCTTCAGCGGGTGCACAATATCCGGCCCGTGATTGATGATCAGCGGTTTTCCGAGCGCCGCGGCATAGCCGGCATCAAAGGCGGCATTCCATTGCTTGTACTTGTCGCCAAAACTCACCACGACAATATCGGCTTCCTTGAGCAGAGTTGACGTGCGGATCGCATTCAGCTGCGCGCCCTTGCGGTCGTGCCAGAATTTCTGATCTTCCGCACCCAGGATGGTCACCCCGCAATCATCGGATGCGGGATGGTCGGTCACCGGAGCGGAGAAGCGCACCGGCAGCCCTTTTTTTGCTACGCCTTCGGCAATTTCCTCGCGCCAGTTGGTGTGGATTTCTCCCGAAAGATAGACGGACCATGTATCGGGCATGCTAATTTCTCCTATCGTTCCCGCGTCGCGCTGAAGGTGATGTCGGGATTGCGTTCTTCCTGATAGCCGACATCCCAGGATGATTTGGCCAGGAAGACCAGATTGTCGTCGCGGTCGCGGGCGAGGCTGGTCTGGTTGATATTGGCAAAGGCATCCAGGATCTCGTCGCTGCCATTGATCCAGCGCGCGGTTTCAAACGGGGCGGCTTCCAGCGACGCCTCGACCTTGTACTCGGCGGACAGGCGCGAGATCAGCACGTCGAGCTGCAGCTGACCGACCACGCCAATAATCCAGTTCGCGCCGATTTCCGGATAGAAAACCTGCACCACGCCTTCCTCGCTCAGGTCATCGAGCGCCTTGCGCAATTTCTTGGTCTGGGTGGGGTCCTTCAGGATGACTCGCCGCAATATCTCCGGCGCAAAATTCGGGAGGCCGGTAATGCGCACCTGATTTTTCTCGGACAGAGTATCGCCGACGCGGAGAGTTCCGTGATTGGGAATGCCGATAATGTCGCCGGGCAGGGCAGTATCGGCAATTTCCCGGTCCTGCGCGAAAAACAGGATCGGCGAATGAATGGCAATCGGTTTGCCCAGTGCCGACGGGGTCAGTTTCATGCCGCGTTTGAATTCGCCCGAACAGAGCCGCATGAAGGCGATCCGGTCGCGGTGCTGGGGATCCATGTTGGCCTGAATCTTGAACACGAAACCGGTCACGTCATCGCTGTCGGGCTGGATCGGATCGGGCTCGGCCGGTTGCGGGCGCGGCGGCGGCGCATGTTCGGCGATGGCCTCGATCAGCTCCTCGACGCCGAACTGTTTCAGCGCCGAGCCGAAAAACACCGGTGTCAGATCGCCGTTCCGATAGGCTTCCAGATCAAAGCTGTTATAGCCGCCTTGCGCCAGTTCGCCTTCCTCGGTCAGCCGGGCGAGCGCTTCAGGACTGAGCACGTCCGCCAGCTTCGGATCATCCAGGCCATCAAATTGCTGTGCCTTGCCATCGTAATTTTTGCTGTCGCCTTCCGGCTGGTGCAGCTGATTGCGGGTGAGGTCGTAAATGCCCTCAAACTGTCCGCCCATGCCGGTGGGCCAGCTCATGGGACAGACGTCGAGCGCCAGTTTGTCAGCGACCTCGTCGAGCAGTTCGAACGGATCGCGGCCCTCGCGGTCGACCTTGTTGACAAAGGTGATGATCGGCACGCTGCGCAGACGGCAGACTTCGAACAGCTTGAGCGTCTGGGCTTCGATCCCGCTCGCGGCATCGATCACCATGATCGCGCTGTCGACGGCGGTGAGGGTACGATAGGTATCTTCCGAAAAATCCTCATGGCCCGGTGTGTCGAGCAGATTGAAGGTGATGCCGTTCCGTTCAAAGGTCATCACCGAGCTGGTCACCGAAATGCCGCGCTGCTGTTCGATCTTCATCCAGTCGGAACGCGCGCGTCGGTTGTCACCCCGGGCTTTCACCTCACCGGCAAGATGGATGGCGCCGCCTTTCAGCAGCAATTTCTCCGTCAGCGTCGTTTTACCGGCATCGGGGTGAGAGATGATGGCAAAGGTGCGGCGGGGATTTTTGGAGATATCGGTCATGACTGGCACTCGGCAATAGGGAAAACGGGCGGGAGATCAACCCGCCAGTCAGTTTTCCCGCAGCCGGATATGCATCCGGAAGGACCGAGATTCACCCGGCGCAAGGGTCATCATCCCCGGCTTGTCGACAAAATCACTGTCATAACCGGCCGGATCTGCCATCCCGGCCCAGGGCTCGATGCACAAATAGCGCGCACCGGGAATCTGCCAGATGCCCAGCCACGGCGTATCGGGAAAAGCAATGTCGAGCCGGGGCTGCCCGGGCACACCCCAGGTCAGGCGGCGACTGTTCAGATCGTCCCAGATGATTGCGTCTTCCTCGAACAGCGCATATTCCGGACGCAGCGTCCGGCCGTCCACCGGCGAAGATCGGGGATCGGGCGCAATCAGCCCGGGTTCCAAACCGATTCGTCGGATCGGCGCAGGTTCGTCTTTTTCGAACTGGATTTCATGATCCTCTACCGCGCCGCCAAAGGGCAGCGGCCAGGCAAAGGCCGGGTGAAAGCCAAAACTGAACGGCATGTCCCGGTCGTCCTCATTGGTCACGGTTGCGGTCTTCCGCAATTCCGGACCCTCCAGTGCAAACGCCATGTCGAGCCGAAAGGCGAACGGATATTGGGCGCGGGTCGTGTCATTGGCCTGCAGCGAGAAAACCGCCTTGTCTTCGGATCTCTCTGCCAGTGCAAATGCCTGCCGCCGGGCAAAGCCATGCTTCTCCATCGCATATTCCCGGGCCTCCAGGCGATAGCGATCATTACGCAGGCGTCCGACAATCGGGAAGAGCAAAGGTGCCCGCCCGCTCCAGTAGGCCGGATCGGCATCGGTCATCAGCTCGCGGTCCTGCGTGTCGCGCAAAGACCAGAGCTCGGCCCCCAACGGATTGATCGCGGCGCGCAGGCCATTTGATGCAATGGTGATCAGGTCCGGTTCATCAGATGGATCAATCACACCTCATCTCCTGAACCCCTGGTTTTCCTTCCACCTTATCCAGATCACGACAAAGCTGGCCGGCCCGAAAAAGGACGTCACCACAACCATTATTGCTCCAGCCAAATCGTCGGTGGCGCGCAATGAATACCAATAACTGGAACCAGTGATCAGGATCGCGAACGGGAGCGCGATTCGCAACGGGATCAAACCGACGATGAGAGGTACCA
>JBCBZY010000042.1:0-12844 GCA_039815115.1 Pseudomonadota bacterium
CCGAAGCCAAGGGCAGCGACATTGCCTATCTCCAATATTCCAGCGGCTCGACGCGGTTCCCGCATGGCGTTGCTGTCACGCACACGGCATTGCTGCACAATCTCGGATCGCATGCGCATGGCATGCTGATTGATGGAGATGATCGCTGCGTATCGTGGCTTCCCTTCTATCACGACATGGGACTGGTCGGCTGCTTCCTGTCAATGGTCGCCAATCAGGTGTCCACCGACTATCTGAAAACCGCGGATTTTGCCCGGCGGCCTTTGTCCTGGCTCGATCTGATTTCGCGCAACAAGGGCACATCCTGCAGCTTCTCGCCGACCTTCGGATATGAAATCTGTGCGCGGCGGATCGGCAGCCAGTCCAATGTCAAGGAACGGTTTGATCTCTCGCGCTGGCGGCTGGCCGGCAATGGCGCGGACATGATCCGCCCGGACGTGATGCAGCGCTTTACCGATGCCTTTGCTCCGGCAGGTTTCGATGCGAAAGCCTTCCTGCCGAGCTACGGGCTCGCGGAAGCCACGCTTGCGGTGACGCTGATGCCTCCCGGTGAAGGAATGGAAGTCGAGCTGGTTGAAGAGACTGAGCTTTCCGGTGACGAACCCGCCGGAGGCAATCGGCCGAAACGCTATCGCGCGATTGTCAATTGCGGCAAGCCGGTGCGTGATACGTTGCTCGAAATCCGGACGGAGGACGGCTCGGTTCTGCCCGAAAAAACGGTGGGCAAGGTCTGGATGCAGAGCCCCTCGGTTATGGAATGCTATTACCGGAATCCGGAAGCCACGGAGGCCTGCCTGATCGATGGCTGGCTGGATACCGGCGATATGGGCTATCTCTCGGACGGCTATCTCTATGTTGTTGGCCGAGCGAAAGACATGATCATCATCAACGGCAAGAACCACTGGCCACAGGATATTGAATGGGCAGTGGAACAATTGCCCGGATTCAAGGCCGGGGACATTGCCGCCTTCGCAATCACCACGCCGGGACCACAAGAAACCCCGGCCGTTCTGGTTCAGTGCCGCACATCGGATGAAATCGAGCGATTGCGCCTGCGCGACGAAATCCGCGAAAAAGTCCGGTCGATTACGGGAATGAACTGTGTGATCGAACTGGTTCCCCCGCGAACATTGCCGCGCACCAGTTCCGGCAAACTGAGCCGCGCAAAGGCCCGTAACCTCTATCTTTCCGGTGATATCCAACCCTATGCAATTGCAGCCTGACGGTGGTTAATGCAGAGGTTAAGACCGGTTAACAAAATAGTGCGGAAATTACGCGTGATCCTTACTTTTCGATAAGGTTTTCGGCGTAAGGGACAGTCCGTGGAAGAAAAAGTGTCTCAATCGGGATTGCCCCGGGATATCCCGCTGCGCGTGCTGATCGGCCTGGCCGATCCCGAAGGCGTGGACTGGGGCCGCATCCGTGCATTGCAATTCGAAGGTGTTCGCCAGCATGACATGGTGAAGATCATCGGGTCTGTGGTGTGCGGGATCCTGGCTGTGCAAATCGCGTCCGCGAGCGTTGGCTGGCTCGCTGGCTGTGTCTGGCTTGCGGCACTTTGCGGGTTATATTTCTACAGCCACATGACTTTCAAAAAGCAGGCGCTCTGGCACCGCAAGAGCATTGATCTCAGGGATACCACCATCGCGCACCTGTTCTCGGCAGCAGCCGGTGCGATATGGGGCGTGGGTTTTGTGACCCTTTCGCTATTCGATGATCAGGCGGCCATGATGAACCTCTGGTCGATCATGATCTGTCTGATGGTCGGTTCTGCCATGATGCTGTCTGCCATACCGTTGAGCAGCCTTCTCTACATTGGCATCAGCGGCGGCGCGATGATCTTCGGCTGGTATCATGTCGGCAACTTCCAGATGACACTGGGATCGATGGCGATCACCACATTGCTGCTGTCCTCTTGCATGATGACTGGGCGGTCCTTCATCTACCGCAAGGTCGCCGAGGCGCATCTCAACGAAAAAAGTGAAGTCGTCAGCCTGCTGCTCAAGGAGTTTGAGGATACCGGCGCGGACTGGCTCTGGCAGACTGATACCTCGCGGCGCATTGCCCATGTGTCACCCCGCTTTGCCCATGCGCTGGGCATGTCGCCGGAAGAGATTGACGGCAAACCGTTTCTGCAACTTGTCGCCGGGCAATCCTGGGATACCGGGAAATTCCCGCCGGCACTGCATGATCTGGCGGAAAAACTGAAACGGCGGGACAGTTTCAGCAACATGATGGTCCCGGTTCAGATCCGCGGCGAAACCCGCTGGTG
Source organism: Pseudomonadota bacterium (assembly GCA_039815115.1). Lineage (GTDB taxonomy): Bacteria > Pseudomonadota > Alphaproteobacteria > Sphingomonadales > Sphingomonadaceae > Parasphingorhabdus. The sequence continues at coordinate 2,273 of JBCBZY010000042.1, forward strand.
GGAGCTGTCGGCATCGCCCAAGCTCGACGACAGCGGCGTATTCCACGGCTTCCGCGGTGTCGGCTCGGATGTAACCGAGCAGCGCGAATCTGCCGACAAGATTTCGCATATGGCGCGTTTTGATACGCTGACCAGCCTGCCCAACCGGCTGCAGCTGACCGAGACGCTGGGCAAGGCCATGCAGAATTCCGACAAATGGAACGGCCGTTGCGGTTTCATGATGATCGACCTCGACCGGTTCAAAGCGGTGAATGATACGCTGGGTCATCCAGTGGGCGACCGGTTGCTCGCCCGGGTGGCAGACCGGCTGCGTTCGATCATGACCGACAATGAGCTGTGCGGCCGGCTGGGCGGTGACGAATTTGCGATCGTGATCCGCGATGCCAGCGACTCCCAATATACCGAAATGCTCGGCAAGAAAATTATCGAAACCCTGTCGCGCCCTTATGAAGTGGACCAGCACACGCTCTACATCGGTGCCAGTGTCGGAACCGCGATCGGTCCGCGCGACGGCCGGACCGTCGAGATGCTGATGCGCAGTGCCGACCTTGCTTTGTACCGGTCGAAGGACCAGGGCGGCGGTGCACATAATCAGTACGAACCGAAATTGCATGTCCACGCGGAAGAGCGCCGGGTTATGGAAATCGCCTTGCGCAAGGCCCTCGAGAATGACGAATTCTCTCTCAACTATCAGCCGGTGGTCAGTGCGGATACCGGCGGGGTTTTGGGCTTTGAAGCGCTGTTGCGCTGGACCAACCCGGAATTTGGTGTCGTATCGCCGGCGAAGTTCATCCCGCTGGCCGAGGATGCCCGCCTGATCGTGCCGATTGGCGAATGGGTGATGCGCACGGCCTGCAAGGAAGCGATGAACTGGCCATCCACGGTTAAGGTCGCGGTCAACGTATCCGCCGACCAGCTCAGCGATCCCAATTTCCTCGACATGGTTGTATCCGCACTGCAGGACAGCCAGCTGCCTGCACAACGGCTCGAGATCGAAGTGACGGAGAGCATTTTCATGCGCGAAGGAACCGGGGCCACCGAGGTTCTGGATCAGATCATTGCGCTCGGCATCAACCTCTCGCTGGATGATTTCGGAACCGGCTATTCCTCGCTGGGCTATCTGCGGAAAACGCGGTTCACCACAATCAAGGTCGACCGCAGTTTTGTCCAGGGTGCCGCCAAGAAGGTGCCTGAAAGCCTCGCCATCATTCGCGCCGTGGTGGCAATGGCCGACAGTCTCGGCATGTCGACGACGGCTGAAGGTGCGGAGACCGAGGAAGAGGTGAAGATGATCCAGAAGCTCGGTTGCCGGAAGATCCAGGGTTATTATTTCGGCCGCCCGATGGCGCCGCATGATGCACTGGACCTGTTCCGCAATTTTGATCCGGACGCCGAAGCGGCGGACGATCGCGCCGCCTGAGCCTGATCACAAACCGGGCTGGCTCAGCCCTTCGCGATCCGCTTTTCGATACCTCGCCAGATTCTGGCAAAGGCCTGAGCCGCCGGGCTGTTGGGAGCGAAATCTCCAACCGGCCGTTTCAGCTTTGTCATCCGCTCAATGTCACTCGACATCGGAATGACGGGCCATTTGCGATGCTTGTCGAGCGTTGTCTTGTGGATCGTCCGACGCCGGTCAACCATTGTGTAGACCGGCAGTAGCGGCGCATGTTTCCGGCCGGTGGAGTCGAGAAACAGCTGAACATCCTTCAGCGCCCGCTCGGATAATGGCGACGGGATGACGGGCACGATGACCAAATCGGCATTGCGCAAAATCTGTTCGCTGGTCTCGGTCAGGCCTGGCGGGCAGTCCAGAATGATCCGGTCATAGTCTTTCGACAGTGCGCGCAGGATTTTGCCCATATGTTTCTTGCGGTTGATTTCGAAAAACATCCGGTCGAGCCCGCGCAGGGAAATATCCGCCGCCAGCAGATCGAGATTTTCATAAGCCGTCGGCTTGATCAGCTTGCCCGATTTGACATCACCCGCAATCATCGCGCGGGCGCGGTCCTTCTTGACCTTGTCCCCTTTGAGAATGAAGGACGCTGCGCCTTGGGCATCGAGATCCCACAGCAATGTCCTACGCGCGCTCTGGGCCGAGCTGCTCCACGCCAGATTGACGGCGGTACAGCTTTTGCCAACGCCCCCCTTCATGCTGTAAACTGCGATAACGGCCATGGATGCAAACTCGGAACAAAATGTCTAACGGGTTCGCCGAAAACGGCCCGACTATCAAAGAATCTCGCGCACCACTTCCTGTGGCCGGCAGAGCCGGACCCCATTGTCCGTTTCAACCAGTGGGCGGTTGATCAGAATGGGTTCCCGGGCCATCGCGTCCAGTATCTGGTCCGCCGTGGCATTCTCGTCAGTCAGCCCAAGCTCTTCGGCGGGCGAACCGCGCACTCTTAGGCCCTCCTGCGGGGTGATTCCAGCATCGCGATAGAGTTGTTCCAGCTTGGCACGGCTCGGCGGCTGCTTGAGATATTCGACAACGGTAAGCTCTACGCTGGGCGATTCTTCCAGAATCGCGAGGGTTTTGCGGGATGTTCCGCATTTCGGATTATGCCAGATAGTCGCTTTCATGTCGGTTTTCCTGTCAGTTTCGGGTTGCCCGAACCGCTTGTCGGCAATGTCCGGGCTGCGTTTCTGTGCCTCATAAACACCAGTCTGTCATAGGTTTCAAAGAAAATCTGTAAATGGAGAGAAAGGTGATTGCTTTTGAGAATTACTCGCATTATTGCGACTCATGATAATGAGAATAGTTCGCAATATGGGGTTAGTTAGAATATGAATTCAAAACGCAATCACTTCCGGAACCAGAGTCTGCTGGGCAGTGCAATGGCGCTCATCCTTTCTGCGTCCCCCGCCTTTGCTGCCGCTGACGAAGCCCTGGAAGCCGGCTATGAAGACCAGAATGAAATCATCGTCACCGGCGAAAAGGAAGGCTATGTCGCGATCAGCAGTTCGGGACTGAAAACGGATACCCCGCTGCTCGATACCCCCCAAAGCGTGTCCGTGATCACCCGTGAGCAGCTCGACGACCAGGCGCTTCAGGACATTGGCGACATCCTCCGCTATACGCCAGGCACGTCGATCGGGCAGGGTGAAGGCCACCGCGACCAGATTACCATTCGCGGTCAGAACACCACGGCAGACTTCTTCGTCGATGGCATCCGCGATGACGTGCAATATTTCCGACCGCTCTACAATCTCGAGCGCGTCGAGATTCACAAGGGTGCCAATGCGTTGATCTTTGGTCGTGGCGGTGGTGGCGGGATTATCAACCGGGTTACCAAAACCCCGATTTCGGAAGAGTCTTTTGGCACGGCCACAGGCAGCGTGGATACGTTCGGTGCCTGGTATGTCAGCGCCGACATCAATGCACCGATTGCCGACAATGCCGCATTCCGGATCAACGGGCTTTACGAGAGTTTCAACAATCACCGGGATTTCTTCGACGGAGAGCGATTTGCGATCAATCCGACCATTGCCGCAGAGCTAGGCGAGAAAAGCCGGATTCTGCTGTCTTATGAATATGTCAATGACGACCGGGTGGTTGACCGCGGCGTGCCGGCGGAATTGCGTGATGCGGCCAATCCCTGCTCGGTGACCAGCGTCTGCGGTCCACTGCGCGGGTTTCGCGATACGTTTTTCGGTAGCCCCGATGCCAATGAAACCACGCTGGAAGCGCATATCCTGAAGCTCCGCGTCGAGCATGACCTGACGGATAACCTGACGTTTAATTCGACCACGCTCTATGCCGACTATGACAAGCTCTACCAGAATATCTTCCCGGTTGGCGCGACATTGAATGATGCGACCATTGGTGGCGTCGACAGCGTATCGCTGGACGGATATCGCGACACCACTGATCGCCAGAACTATATCACGCAGGGGAATCTGGTGTGGAACGGCGAGACCGGAGGCATCGGTCATACCTTGCTGATCGGTTATGAACTGGGTCAGCAGCTGACTGACAATGCCCGGCGGGACGTGTTTTTCACAGCAAGTGCGGATGACCAGATCACGATTCCGCTGGCCGACCCGATCAGCCAGTCGGCCTTCAGCTTCCCGGTGTTCAACCGCAACCGTAGCTCGGACCTCGATTTCTTTTCGCTGTATCTGCAGGACCAGATCGCGATCGGCGACCATTTCGATATCATCGCCGGTGTCCGGTATGACCGGTTTGAAATCGATGTGGTCGATGCCATTGAAGTCGCCGATGGTGTGGCGGACGGCAATAACGGGTTCCTTTCGCGCACGGACGACAAGTTTTCCCCGCGCTTTGGCCTGATCTACAAGCCAATCGAAAGTGTCTCTTTCTATGCCAGCTATTCGAAAAGCTTCCTGCCGCGGTCCGGCGACCAGTTTCTAACACTGAGCCCGACCACGGAAAATCTGGCCCCGGAAACATTCGAAAATCTGGAGATCGGTGCGAAATGGGATCTGGCGACCAATCTCAACCTGACCGCTTCGCTATTCCGGCTTGATCGCGACAATCAGGCAGTGCTGGTCAATGCCCAGGGGGATTCGGTTCTCTCCGGATCGCGCACAACCGGTTTCGAGATCCAGCTGGTCGGCGAATTGCTGCCCGGCTGGAGCGTCAATGCCGGATATAGCTACCTCGATGGAGAACAGCGCAACGCGGCGACGGTTGCCGGTGCCGATCTGGTCCAGTTCCAGGTGCCCGAGCACATGCTGTCGCTGTGGAACCGCTATGACGTGTCGGACCAGCTCGGTTTCGGGTTGGGCGTGACGCATCAGTCAAGCCAGTTTGCCCGCAATGACAACAGCGTGCGCATCCCGTCCTTCACCCGGGTTGATGCGGCGGTCTATTATGATTTCAATGAGCAATTCGGCCTGCAGCTCAATGTCGAAAATCTGCTCGACGAAACCTATTTTCCGTCGGCACACAATAATGACAATATCTCTACAGGCGAACCACTCAATGCGCGCCTTACCGCGAAGGTGCGCTTCTGATCGATTAACTGCGTTTCATGTCGGGTCCGACCGCTCCCTTCCCTGGACCCCCCGACGGCGGGCCCGGCATGATCAATGGGCGTTAACAGCGCGCTGCAGTGTGACGGCATCGATCAGGATCAGGGCAGTCGCGTCGGCCAGACCGGCCCAACCGCTCACCGTCTGCTCATCAGTCCTTCGGTGTCAGCGCGGGAACGGCCTTCGCCGCATCTTCCGGATCAATTCCGGGCGGTGGCGCCGCGCTCAGCACATCATCGCCGCTGGCGAGCCGGGCAGCCCGCTGGATCGCCTCGCGGATGCGCGGATAGGTGCCGCAGCGACAGACATTGCTGATCGCTTCGTCGATATCCGATTTGCTCGGACCGGGATTCTTTTTGATCAGCACGGCGGCAGCCATGATCATCCCGGACTGGCAGAAGCCGCATTGCGGGACATTTTCGGCGGCCCATGCCTGCTGCACCGGATGACTGCGATCGCGGGACAGGGCCTCAATAGTGGTCACAAATCGCCCTTCCAGTTCGCCGATTGTCACCAGGCAACTGCGGATGGCTTCGCCGTCAATTTCGACCATGCAGGCTCCGCAATCGCCGGTGCCGCAGCCATATTTTGTGCCGGTCAGATTGGATGCATCGCGCAATGCCCAGAGCAGCGGCGTATCTTCATCCATGCGATATTCGACCGGCCGGTCATTGACAGTAAATCTGGTCATGGGCTGCTGTTCGTCATCCTCGGCCGGGTCCGGATAGGGTTCGAGCGAATCCTAGCCTGTTGCCGATTCCGATACAAGTTTGGCGGTCCTGACCTATGCAATCAATCGCGCCAGTTCTTGTCCTGCTGGTCAACCAGGCGGACCATGGCATCAAATTCGGGGACGCCCATCATCGCCGGATCAATGGCGGTTTCGGACAGGCTTGCGACATGTTTGCGGATCACGTCCTCACCAATCACGATCGGTTTTCCCATCGCCATTGTCTGCATCTGGATCTCGCAAGCGCGCTGCAGCACCCAGTGATCGAGAAACGCCTGCTCCAGCGTCCGCCCCATCACGACCGGGCCGTGATTTTCGAGCATCATCATGCGTTTCTTGCCGAGACTGGCGAGGAAACGCGGGCCTTCATCGGCGTGGACCGTGACGCCTTCAAATTTGTGATAGGCGAGGCGGGGGACGACTGCTGCGGCATAGAAATTGACGGGCTGCAGACCGCCCTCGACCGAACCCACCGCCATGGTCGCAGTAGTATGGGTGTGAATAATGGCATGCACTTCCGGCAGTTCGCGATGAAACAGGCTGTGCTGGGTGAAACCCGCCTTGTTGACCGGATAGGACGATCCGTCGAGCGTATTGCCTTCAATATCGATCTTGACCAGAGTCGAGGCGGTCACTTCGCTGAAATGCAGCCCGTAAGGGTTGATCAGAAAGGCATCGTCCTCGCCCGGCACCTTCAGCGTGATGTGGTTGAAGATCATCTCGTCCCAGCCGAGATAGGCGAAAATCCGGTAGCAGGCGGCGAGCCGCTGACGGGCTTTCCATTCCTCTTCGCTACAGCTGGATTGCACATTAATTGCCGTCGCCATGATCATCCTCCTCGAATCGGCCATTATGCCGTTGAATGATGTATATAGATTGCGGCGGAAATTGCGAATGCCAGGACTTTTGCAATTGTTCGGAAATCCGGGAGCATTTGCCCGGAAAAACTTGCCATGGTCAGGGGAAATTGGTAAGCGGCAGGCAATTGTGGAGAAATGATTCTTCCGCAAACCCTTATTTATGGCTATTCTCTTTTACGGCCGGGTTATGTTTTTCCGGCTGCAACAGCAGTTTTGCCGCGATATTTTGAACGGAGTTACTCAGTCTTATGCAAATCATGGTGCGCGATAATAATGTTGATCAGGCCCTGCGGGCACTCAAGAAGAAGCTGCAGCGCGAGGGCGTTTATCGTGAAATGAAATTGCGTCGGCACTATGAAAAGCCGTCCGAAAAGCGTGCTCGCGAAAAAGCGGCCGCTGTTCGTCGCGCCCGCAAGATGGAGCGCAAGCGGATGGAGCGTGACGGAACCATCTGAGTTCGTTTCCCGTTTTCCCGGAAATACCCTGACATCAGGAACCCCATATGTCCGTAACCACTGTTCCGATCCGCCCGATTGAAAAAGGCACGTTGACAAAAATGTGGATCGGAATTGGGCTGGTAATGCTCATCGGAGCCGCGCTGGCCTGGTTAGGTACGCGCGATGCGGTTGAAACCGGCGCGACGGACGAGCAGTTTCTCGCGATCAATGCCGGCAAGGAGGGCGTAGAGACGACCGCTTCCGGACTGCAGATCCAGACCATCAAGGCGGGCGAAGGCCCTAATCCGGTGGCTTCGGACATTGCCCGGGTCAAATATACCGGCACATTGCGCGATGGCACCGAGTTTGACACCAGCGTTGGCCGGGGTCAGCCCGAAGATGCAGTGGTATTTCCTGTTGGCGGAGTCGTCCCGGGCTTCTCCGAAGCGCTGCAAAAAATGCAAAAAGGTGGCGAATACCGCATCTGGATCCCGTCAGATCTTGGCTATGGTGAAATCTCGCCCGGCCCTGAAATTCCGGCCAACAGCCTGTTGATATTCGATGTAACGCTGGTCGAGTTTATTTCCCAGCAACAGATGCAGATGCTGCAGCAGCAGATCCAGCAACGCGAAGGGGCTCTGCCTCCGGGCCGGTAAACGGCTTTTCTCCAAAATGAAACTGACGTGCTGATCGGCAGGTTTTGTTCCTACAGCCGCTCCGCCTGCGCAACCGCATCTGACGCGCGCAGGGCCGACAAAATCCGCATCAGATGGTGCACATTATGGACTTCCAGATCGACCTCAAACGTGTGAAAGGGTGAATCGCGATTGGTCATTCTGAGACGCAGGATATTGGCATTGTGGAATCCGAAAATTCCCGCCATTTCGGCCAGCGTTCCGGGCTTGTCGTGCAACACAACCGCGAGCCGCGCCGCGGCACCGTCCGAATCCTGGCCCCAGCTGAGATCCACCCAGTCGGCATCCACGCCGTCGGCCAGCTGCATGCAGTCAATCGCATGGACCTCGACATTCTCGCCGCTGCGGCGCAGGCCGACAATCCGGTCGCCAGGCACCGGATGACAGCATTCTGCAAGCGAGAACGCTACACCGGGTGTCAGGCCCTTGATCGAAATCGCCCGGTCCTGTTCCGGCCATTCGCGGTCATCGTCATTCTCGTTGGCACTGCCCGGCATCAACGCTTCCATGACATCCCGGTCGCCAATGTCCCGCGTGCCGATGGCCAGCATCAGCTCGTCGTCATCCTTGAGTTTCAACCTTTTGAGCGCCGCCTTCAGCGCTTTCTTGCCGACCTTTCCCGGAAGCCGTTCGATAATCTCGTCATATAATTTGGTACCGATTTCGATCAGTTCGTCGCGCTCCTTGTAACGGACAAACCGCCGAATCGCCGCCCGGGCCTTGCCTGTAATCACAAAAGACAGCCAGCCCGGCTGCGGTTCCTGTCCGCCGGATTTGAGGATTTCCACAACATCACCATTGGTCAGCTGGGTCCTGAGGGGGACATGTCGGCCATTGACCTTGGCGCCGACGGCCTGATTGCCGAGATCGGTATGCACCGCATAGGCAAAGTCGACCGTGGTTGATCCCTTTGGCATCTGGAGGAGCGCCCCCTTGGGCGTGAATGCGAAAATCCGGTCCTGGTACATGGCCAGCTTGGTATTCTCGAGCAATTCCTCGGCATCTTCGGCATGGTCGAGAATTTCAATCAGATCGCGGATCCAGCCCGCCTGGCCATCTGGCCCGCCGCCTTGCTTGTAGGCCCAATGGGCCGCCAGCCCATATTCATTGTCCTGGTGCATCCGCGTGGACCGGATCTGGATTTCGACCCGCATGTTGTTGCCATGCATGATCGTCGTGTGGATCGAGCGATACCCGTTGCGCTTGGGCGTCGATATATAATCCTTGAAGCGCCCGGGCACCATTTTCCATTTTTCGTGCAAGATACCCAGCGCCCGGTAACATTCCGCGCTGTTGTCGGTGATCACCCGAAACGCCATGATATCGGTCAGCTGTTCGAAGCTGACATGGCGCTCCGCCATTTTCTTCCAGATCGAATAGGGATGCTTCTCGCGACCACTCACTTCGGCCGCAAGACCGCCGCTGGCGAGGGCTTTTTGAATGGATCCGGCAATTTTCTCGACTTTGCCTTCATCCCCCTCCTTGATCGCCTGTAATCGGCCGGTAATCGTCTCATAGGCTTCCGGTTCCATGTGCCGGAACGCGAGCAACTGCATCTCCCGCATATATTCATACATGCCGATGCGTTCCGCGAGCGGCGCATATATATCCATGGTCTCGTGGGCGATCCGCTTGCGCTTGGCTTCACTCTTGATGAAATGCAACGTGCGCATATTGTGGAGTCGATCGGCGAGCTTGACCAGCAGCACCCGGATATCATCAGACATCGCGAGCAGGAACTTGCGCAGATTTTCCGCGGCCCGTTCATCATCGGTCTGCGCCTCGATCTTGGACAGCTTGGTGACACCATCGACCAGCCGGGCAATGTCTTCCCCAAACAGTTTCCCGATCTCGTCCACCGTGGTCAGCGTGTCTTCCACCGTGTCGTGCAGCAAGGCCGTGACGATGGTCTGCTGGTCGAGTTTGAGATCGGTCATCAGTCCAGCGACTTCGATCGGATGGCTGAAATAGGGGTCGCCGCTCGCGCGTTTTTGCGAGCCGTGTTTCTGGACCGAAAAGACATAGGCGCGGTTGAGCAGATCTTCATCTGCATCCGGATCATAGGAGCGCACACGCTCAACCAGTTCATATTGTCTCAGCACTGGTCCAAACTGCTGGTCTTTGGGCAGATGAGCAACAAAAAAAAGCGCCGATGCCAGTTCTGTTTCCCAAGGAGCGGGCAAACATGTGGCATCAGCGCCCCCGATTGCGGGGAAGTTCTGACCCGCCGTGAAACCTGGCCCAGTTCAGGGGAGGATCACTACGGGATTGGCTGGCGGGTCAGTATGGGGTCAGAATATCAGTCGTTGCACTTAGCCAGGGCTTCTTCATCCATAGCTTCGCCCTTGTAGCTGAACGATTCCAGCGGGCCGACCTTGTGGGAGAGGCGGGCACAGACACTGCGTGCCGAGGAACCGCTTTTTGTGCCTTTGCACTCGGTGCCGGCGCAGCGGATAACCGTTCCGCGAATGATGTGGTTGGCGGCTTCCACCGGTGCCGCGAGTTCGGCCGTATAGACGATAGCATTGGACCGCGCCGACGCCGTGCTTGCGGTGAACATCAGGGCGGATGTGACCAATGCCGCGGCCAGAGTGACGAGCGAGCGGGAAGGGCTTTGGGAGAGAAGCATGAGATTTCCTTTCTTCATTCATTCAATTACGGCCGAAAACTGGTGGCCTGGGAGAGAAATTTAATGTTTGCAATTTAGGTTGCGAATCAGTACCTAGTTTATTAGGTTTTAAGTTGCAACTAAAAACTTATATTTTATTTTTGGCTTTGGGGCAACTGCACCGGGGACCGCTGCGTCCTGAAGCGCTACCACAGCCGCTGGGGCACCATGCTCCTCGGCCCCAGCC
>JBCBZY010000158.1:0-6422 GCA_039815115.1 Pseudomonadota bacterium
CGGCAGGGCAATGATATCGGCACCCAGTATCGCTCCGCCATCTTCCCGCTGGATGATGCCCAGCGCACCGAAGCCGAAGCGGGGATCGCGCGTGCCGCAGCGGATCGGTCGCAGCCGGTGGTGACGACCATCGAAGGTCCGGCGACCTGGTATGTGGCTGAAGATTATCACCAGCAATATTGGGCTGACGAAGGGCGCGGAAACCCTTATTGTGTTGCGACCATTCCTCCAAAGCTGCAAAAGCTGCGGACAAGCTTTGCCGACAAACTGAAGGACTAGACCCATTTCCATGAAACCGATCAAAAAAGCCGTTTTCCCTGTTGCGGGCATGGGAACGCGGTTCCTGCCCGCGACCAAGGTCATGCCGAAGGAACTGTTCCCCGTCGTCGACCGGCCGTTGCTGCAATATGCCGTGGATGAGGCGCTCGAAGCCGGAATCGAGCAGATGATATTTGTCAATGGCCGTGGCAAGGGCATGATCGAGGATCATTTCGACATGGCCTTCGAACTGCAGCGCAACATGGGCGATCGCGGCAAGGATCAGTCGGTTCTTGACGGCACCCGCCTGAAACCGGGCAATGCTGTCTTCGTCCGCCAGCAGGAACCGTTGGGTCTGGGCCATGCCATCTGGTGTGCACGGGACATTATCGGCGACGAGCCGTTCGCGATTTTCCTGCCCGACGAGTTCATGGTCGGCGAACCTGGATGCATGAAACAGATGGTCGACGCCTATGAAAATCTGGGCGGCAATATTGTTTGCGCGCTGGAAATCCCGATCGAAGACACGCCGTCCTATGGCGTGATTGATCCGGGCCAGCGCGACGGGCCGATTACCGAAGTGAAGGGGCTGGTCGAGAAACCGGCAGCGGGAACCGCGCCTTCCAACCTGATCCTGCCGGGTCGCTATATCCTGCAACCGGAAGTCATGCGCATCCTCGAAACCCAGGAGGCCGGAGCAGGCGGCGAGATCCAGCTCACCGACGCAATGGCGCAAATGATTGGGCAGCAGCCTTTTCATGGCATGACATTTGACGGCAAGCGCTATGACTGCGGATCGAAGCAGGGCTATGTCGAAGCGAATTTGGCCCTGGCGCTAACCCACCCGGAAATTGGCGAGGATATCCGCAAGATCGCGCAGGATCTGCTCGCCGCGTCCTGATATTCCGGTTGGCGAATCATTCAGCGCCTCTTCATCCCGGCGCGCGCATGGGCGGATCAAGGAGATGATCATGCGAAAAACTTCCCTGATGGCCGCCATGATGCTTCCGGTTCTGTTGAGCGGTTGCGTCGCCGGGAAAATCATTACCGCACCCGTGCGTGCGGCCGGGACCGTGGTGGAAACCGCTGTCGATGCGACCACCCAGACCCAGTCGGAGAAGGAAGAAGACGAAGGCCGCCGGGTGCTCGCCGAACGCAAGCGGGAGCGGGAGGCCTGTCTGGATGAAGCGGACAACAAGCAGGAGCGCAAGGCCTGCAAGCAGCAATATCCGGACTGATCAGGGCTGCAATTTCAACAGTGGCGGGTACATCCCGCCTTCACTGGCCTCAAGTTCCGCCATTTTTGCGAGCTCTTCTTCGAATAGCCTTACCCGCTTTTTCCAGCGATAATGGGTGGAAGCGGAGAATATGCCCTTGCCATGCTCCTTGCCATAGCGGGTCCAGAACCGGATCGCTGCGCGGGGATCATATCCGGCATTGGCCATCAGCCAGACTGACAGGCGATCGGCTTCAATTTCCGTATCCTTGATCCGCCCGGCACTTTTGCCGAACTGACCGAAAAAACCGCGGTTGACCTTCTGTGCGTTCAATCGGTCGCGATGCCGCAGCAGATTATGTGCCAGTTCGTGGGCAGCGACGGCGGCGAATTCGTCATCACTTTCGAAATATTCCGCCAAAGCAGAGGAGATACTGACAATCTGACCGTCAGCTGACGCTTCTCTTTTCCGGTCCGGTTTGATCTCAAACCGGCTGCGACAGGCGGGCACCGGCTGGAGACTGGCCTCGATCCTTTGACCGTCACGCAGTACTGCGATGTCGACAATGCTTTGCTCAAGCAGAAATTTGAACCGGTTCAGTCGGTGGAGAACATCCTCGCCGGAATCAGCAGGTTTTTCACTGGCCGCATAATCCTCCAGGGAGAAATTGTTCACCGCGATCACGCCATCCCCGGCTTTCAGCCCCGCCAGATCCGCCGGGCTTCCCGGAACCACTGCATGGATGGACACTTCCCGGGGAAAACCGAAAACCGCCATTGCCGCGGTCTGGTTGCCATATTGCCGGATATCATGCAGCAACAGGCCCGTCTTCGGCCCGCTGCTCCGGCAAAAAGGTTCATTGGCCGTGATCAGCCGGTAGCCAATCCGGTGCAGGCGTTCATCCAGTATCTGCAGTGATTTCAAAGCCCCGATTTGTGGCGAATCGGGGGTGATCTGCCCAACATCGCGCGCATGCAGGGGCGGTGCCCAGAGCAGCAGAAAGACAAGACAGAGGCGGAACATATCGGACATTTAACCTGCCATCTCTTTCGGCAAGTTGAATGCACTTTGCAAGCTGTTGTCCGTAATGTTCCACCAGGCCAGAATCACCGCCGCTCCGACAAGAATGACGGCCGCGATTTTCTGAAAAACCGGCTGGGCCTGATCCGCTTCTCCAAGACTGCGCGCCTTTGAAGCCAGCGCCGCATAGAATGTCAGTCCGGCGGTTTCGGTAAAGACGGTCAACCCGGCAAGAATGGCGAACTGCAGCAAAAGATTGCCATCCGGATCGATGAAGGGTGGAATGAAAGCCGTGTAGAACAACAGTGCCTTCGGGTTGGACATATGCACGGCCAGACCGTTCAAAAACCCCTTCTTGAAACTGGCCGCCTGAGCAGTTTGACCAGCGAGGCGGCTATTCCCTCCGCGCAGCATCTGCAAGCCCATCCAGGCCAGATAGGCCACGCCAATCCAGCGCAACGCTGCATAGGCTGTCGGCACGGCCTGAATAAGCGCGATCAGTCCAAAGGCGGTCAGCGCATACCAGATAAAATTGCCGATATTCACACCCACTATCGGACCCAGCGCACCGCGCATGCCACCGGCGCGTCCAGCGGGCAGGGCGTGACTGACGGTGACCATTGTCGCCGGGCCGGGCGTGAAGCAGAACATCAGATCCGCGATCAGGAACAGCAGGATAGTCTCAAGAGGCATTTTTGTTCCGGGCAGAAAAAGTGTGTCGGTTGGCACTATTCATCAGCGGAGATGCTCTTGCAAATGCGATATCAGCGCGTTGACTCGCGCTGGCCGCAGCGGAGAGGGGGGCATCACGATATTGAGATCAATCGGTTCAAAGTCCCAATCCGTCAACAGTGAAACCAGCTCACCGGTTTGCAGATAGTCGTCGACCAGAAAATCCGGCAAGTGGCTGATGCCATGTCCCGCCACCAGTGCTGCCAGTTCCAGTGATCCATTATTGGATCGCATGCGACATTTGGGCTGGACGCTGATTTTCTCTCCGTCGGGGCCAGTCAGGTGCCACAATTCAGGTGTTGGCAGATTGGAGTAGATGAAACAGTCATGTTCGCTGAGCTCGCGCGGATGGGTCGGGGTGCCATTGCGTTGGAGATATGCCGGTGAAGCCACAAAGTGGCGGTGGATGGGGCGTAACCGGATGGCCCGCAAACTGCTGTCCGGCAGCGCGGCAATCCGGACGGCCAGGTCAAATCCTTCCTCAACCAGGTCCACGCGCGCATCACTGAGTTGTACGTCTATGTCGATTTCGGGATATTTGCCCAAGAAGTCGGCAATGACCGGAGCGAGGTGCGACAGGCCATAGCTCAGCGGCGCCGCCATCCGGACTTGCCCCCGCAAGAGATGGGTGGTGTCCCGGGCTGCATCCATCGCTGCCTCGCCATCCAGAGCAATTTGCCGGGCATGGGGAAGCAGCGCGCGTCCGGCGCTGGACAGGGAAATTTTACGGGACGTCCGGTGGAACAGCACGGTATCGAGGCGCGTTTCCAGCCGCGTGATGGCCTTGGACACCGTAGGCTTGGACAGATTCAGCTCACGCGCAGCAGCAGTGAAGCTGCCGAGCCTGGCGACCGCGGCGAATATCGCCCAGGCTTCAAAATCAGGTAAGGACATGCGCCTATATTATGCAATAAATGGAAACAATCAATTTCTATTCTGTCTATTTGAGAAACAAAACTGACAGCCTATCTCTTTCTCATGAACGGACAACATATGTGTCCCCAACAGGAGAAAGACGATGATGGAGAAGCGTAAATTTGCCGATCTGGCCCATGTCAATCATGACTGGCTGCAGGCCCGCCACCATTTTTCCTTTGGAAAATACTGGGATCCGAAACGGATGGGTTTTGGCCCGATCCGGGTGTGGAATGATGACGAGATTGCGCCGCAGACCGGATTTCCGATGCACCCGCATCAGAATATGGAAATCATTACCTATGTCCGCGAGGGGGCGATCACCCATCGCGACAATATGGGCAATGAGGGCCGGACCGAAGCTGGCGATATCCAGGTCATGAGTGCCGGCAGCGGTGTCATGCACAGCGAATATAATCTCGAGGACGCCGAGACCCGGCTGTTCCAGATCTGGATCGAGCCACGCGAAGCCGGCGGATCACCACGCTGGGATGCGAAAGCCTTTCCCAGAAGTGACCGGTCCGGGAAGCTTGAAATTCTGGCCAGCGGTTTTGACGATGATGTCGAAGCCGGCGCGCTCATGATCCGGGCTGATGCCCGCCTCTATGGCGCGACGCTGGAAAAAGGGCAGACGGTACATCACGATGTCACGCCTGGTGATCATATCTATCTGGTCGGTTCTGCAGGCCGGATGCAGGTCAATGGCGAAGACATGGCCGCCCGGGATTCCCTGGCGATCCGGGATGTCGAGACCCTGACGATCACGGCGCTCGATGACGAGAGTGAATTTGTCTTCGTCGAGACGAAATCCGGAATGCACTGACACCCGCAAGGAGGGGCGCCTTTCCCCCAAAGACCCAGGCGCCCCTTCATCTATCAGCAAAGGAGAATGGAAATGGCAAAGATACTGGTACTCTACTACTCATCCTACGGGCATGTGGACAGTCTGGCGGAGGCAATCGCGGAAGGCGCGCGGCAGGAGGGCAGCGATGTCACCATCGCTCGTGTGCCGGAAACCGTCCCCGCAGAAGTTGCCCAGTCATCCGGCTTTCGGGCCAATGACGATCATCCGGTGATCGAACCGGATTCGATGGCAGACTATGACGCCATCATCGTCGGATCGCCCACTCGCTTCGGCCGTCTGTCGAGCCAGATGGCGTCCTTCTGGGACCGCACCGGCGGCTTATGGATGAAAGGCGCTCTGGTCGGCAAGGTCGGCGCTTCCTTCACCTCCACCGGGTCCCAGCATGGCGGTCAGGAAACCACCCAATATTCGATCCTGAGCAACTTGTTGCACCATGGCATGACAATCGTCGGGCTGGACTACGGCTTCGCCGGTCAGATGGAAAGTGATCTGGTGATTGGCGGCTCGCCTTACGGTGCCTCAACCGTTGCCGGCGGAGATGGCAGCCGGACGCCGCACGAGATTGATCTGGATGGCGCACGTTATCTCGGCGCCAAGGTTGCCCGGACAGCGGCAAAGCTGATCGCCTGAACCACCCAAATGAAAAACCCCGCCGGATCATCTCCGGCGGGGTTTTTCTTGTTCAGTTTGTCAGACCGCTTCAGGCGTAACTGACCTTCACATTGGCCTTGCGCTGACGACGCATTGCGCCGCCGATGGCGCCAAAGCCGAGGATCATGAACGCCCATGTTGCTGGTTCCGGAACAGCAGCGTTTACGACAGCCGAACGGAACGCGACTTCTCCAATGGCACAAGCGTTGAAAATATTGTCAGCTTGCGGACAATTGCTCATCTCAAATCTGACAAAGCGCGCATCGGTCGCTGAAAAGCTGAAAATGTCTGCCAGATAGTCGGTGCTCTGAGGATTATCCGTTGGCGCAAATATGCCGAGGGATGAAAAGTTCACGCCGTCGGTGGATGCCGACAAGTTCAGCGATCCAATACCCCCAGCTTCGTCGTTCCAGAGCGCCAGACGATCTATGCCGACCACGCCGCCCAGATCATAGGTCACCTGTGCGGAAGAGCCCTCGTTGGCAAACCATTCGTTTCCGGCAAAAATAAAGGAATGGGTCGGGGCGGAAGCGATATAGGTGTCAAAATCCGTCACGCCGGACGTATAGCCAGTGTTCAGGCCAGCCTGATTGAAAGTGTCGTTAATGGATCCAAATCCGGGTCCGCCGACATCCACTGTTGCCGATGTAGCTGAAATAATGGTTGCCGCACCAGCAGGTGCAGCCATCACCATAACCCCGGCAGCTGCCAAAATATATTTTTTCATGATGATAAATCCCTCAGTTTATCGACCCTAACGAAAA
>JBCBZY010000020.1:0-16295 GCA_039815115.1 Pseudomonadota bacterium
ATCATGTCCGATGTGGCCCGCGCCATGGTTGTTGAGCGCGGTCAGGAAGACTGGGACAGCGAGTTCCAGCGCTTTCCGCGCCTGTTCGAAGGTCATGAAAGCATTCCTGGCCTGACCTACCCCACCACAACGTTCAGCGACTCCATGACCGTTTATCTCGGCAATCGCCGGGTCGACATCAAACATATTGGCCGTGCTCACACAGCGGGCGATGCGGTGATTCACGTGCCTGATCAGAACGTCATGTTCACCGGTGACATCGTGGAAGATCACTCAGCTTGCTATTGCGGTGATGGCTATTTTGGCGATTGGGGTGGAACGCTGGACCGCATCAAAGCCTATGAAGTGGACGCGATTGCACCGGGTCGAGGCGATGCTCTGATTGGCCGAGAGACGGTGGAGCGGGCAATCGAAAGCACGCGGGACTTCGTGGACAGCACGTTCAAGCCAGCACAACGTGTCGCCATGAAAGGCGGTTCGCTCAAGGACGCCTGGGACGCAGTGCGCGCCTCATGCGATCCTAAGTTCAAGGATTATGCGATCTACGAGCACTGCCTGCCATTCAATGTCAGCCGTGCGTATGATGAAGCACGCGGCATCTGGCATCCGCGCATCTGGACCGACAAGCCAGGTCAAAGCGGTTGGCCACATCGCGCGGCAGGCCGACTTCCTTGAAAACCTCCATGGCCGCGCCCCCGCTCATGATCCGCACGGACGGGAAGGCCTCGGCCAGCGCGGCAGGCAGGGCGTCAAACAGCTGTTCGGGGCCAAGGATCACTGCATGTGTGCTCATCACCCGCAAGGTCGCATCCGGGGCATGGGTCCAGCATGGGAGAAGGTCTGGTCATCGGTCTCGATGCCGCCGCCGATGCCTATACCATCGCGTCAGACATGGGTGACCTGTTGGGAGCTCTGTCCAACCTCAATCTCGAAGCATCCGGTGCCCGCATAGATATCGGAACCGAAAGCCTGTTTCATGTCGACGGTACGCCGCGGGAGGACTATGTCGCGGATCTGCCGCTGCGCGAATCCGACCGGCTGGCTGATGGATCCGATCCGGCCATGGCCGCCGCCCTGAAGTATCTGGAGCAAGCTGTAACCAGCCGATAAAACCTCAGTGATGCGCGATTATCACTTCGCCAGCGGAGTGGCTGCGCGTCCTTCTTTTGTCGTCACGATATAGTCAAAACCCAGCACGAGAAACTGCCCAAACCGTCCCAGTTCGCTTATGCCCTTTCCGCCAAGTTTCCGCCGGATCGGATCGAGAGGGATCAGATAATGGCCGGTCGGACCGATGGCCGACAGATCCATGCCTGCCGCTTCAAGCAGCGGCATCACCAGCCTGTCCTTCACGGGGCGCGCCTCAAAATAACCTTCGGAAGCGGGTCCCATAACCAGTTGCTCGCCGCTTAACGCACCATAAACGATATGCAGGGATGTTTTCTGGTTTGCCGCCGCCAGCCCGGGCAGTACCGATCCCAAATCGAACATGCGTGTCGGAGTCGTGCCGCGACCAAGATGAAACGCGCCCATCTTCAGCATGACACGGGGAGCCTGGTCTTCAGCACCATGATATTCGGCGAGGAACTGTTGCTTGATCAGTTCGATTCGCTCGAAATTGTTGTCAAAATAGCGTTTGGTGGAATTATATTGATAAATAACTGCACTTTCGGCGAGTGAGTCGATGATGTCCCGGGCCTCGTCATTCCCTGGAAAGGCCGCCCGCAAGGCGTCAAACTGTTCAGGGGTTCCGGAAAGCATCAACAACGCGTCTTGTTCTCCTGAATCCATGGCTGCGCGATCTTTTGCCAACAGATCGCCAACCATCTGTCTGGCTTCGTCACTGGACGCCAGTTCGGTCAGCCGGTCCAGAAGTAGCAAAGGCGATCCGATAAACTCCTGATCGATGCCCCACAGATCAACCGAACCGTCATCCCGGACAAAATCCTGCGCCAGATCGGCATCTTCCCGGTGCCCGAGAAAGGGCAGCGCAAGAGGTTTGCCCTTCAAAACATCCGCCAGCCTGTCGACACCACCGGTAACGAGCGCTTCCTTGACCACCTGCTCCGAATGGGGCCCGATTTCCGCAACATGATATACCCGGCCCGTTTTCCGCATCTCGGCCGCCAGGCCGCGCGCCAGCATCGGAGCATCGGCATAGCCATGGTCTTCCCCGAGAGCCACGAATTGTGCATTTGCCATATCTGCTTCCACGATTTGAGCACCGGGTCCGCTCAGCCCTTCTGCGGAGAACGCAATCTCCCACACCGGAATGCTTGATACCTCTTGATCAGGGGCAGTTTCGACCTCCCGTGCCTGCGCCCCGATTGCCTGCCCCGCCAGTGCCAGTCCCAATATTGCTCCTGCCCATTTCCGCATATTGCTCTCCCTGATTCTCATTTGCAGTAGCACTGTACTATAACACTAATACAATTCGTGCAATTTCCGATTGCGAATTTCGGCCTTTCCCTCCCTTAACCACTCGGTTAAACCCCTGCGATGACCTGGAAACCGGAACTGGAAGAACTGGCTGAACGCCAGCGTCTCGCCGAAAAAATGGGCGGTGAGGAAAAAGTGGCGCGTCAGCATGGACGGGGCAAGCTGGATGCACGTGCCCGGATCGCCGGAATTGTCGATGAAGGATCCTTCCGCGAAGTCGGCAAGATAGCGGGACGGGGCACCTATAACGACAAGGCGGAATTCGAGGATTTCTCGCCAAGCAACCTGATTTTCGGACGTGCCAATGTTGAGGGCCGCCCTGTCGTCGCGAGCGCGGACGATTTCACGGTGCGAGGTGGCGCCGCCGATGCCGCGCTGCACCGGAAATTCGTTCAATGTGAAAAAATGGCCCACACGCTGGGCATTCCCATGATCCGGATGATCGATGGCACCGGTGGCGGCGGGTCAGTCAAAAGCCTGGAGGATATGGGTTTCACCTATGTGCCCGCGGTTCCCGGCTGGGACGACATCATGAAGAATCAGGACACAGTGCCCGTGGTTGCCCTCGCGCTCGGGCCAACGGCTGGTATGGGCGCAGCCCGCACGGTGGCCAGCCACTATTCGATCATGGTCCGCGGCCTGTCCCAGCTGTTTGCTGCCGGCCCCGCCGTTGCGGCGGCCATTGGCGACACCCTGTCCAAGGAAGAGCTGGGCGGAAGCGATATCCATACCACCAATGGCGTGGTGGACGAAGAGGTTGGAAGCGAGGCAGAAGCGTTCGCCACGGCGCGCAAATTTCTCTCTTACCTGCCCAGCAATGTGAATCAGCGGGCGGCACGGACCACCTGTAACGATCCGATTGACCGACGCGACGAGAGCCTGCTGTCCGCCGTGCCTCGCGAAGACAAGCAGGTCTATTCCATGCGCAAGATCATGGAAAGTGTGTTTGATCAGGGCAGCGTGTTTGAAATGGGCAAACGCTGGGGACGTGCGGCGATTACAGCCTTCGCCCGGCTCGATGGCTATCCGGTTGCCGTGCTAGCCAACGATCCCAGTTTTCTCGGCGGATCCTGGGAAGCCAAATCTTCGGAAAAGGTGGAGCGCTTTGCCAAAATGGCTGACCAGTTCCGGCTGCCGGTCGTCCATCTTGTTGACAATCCCGGCTTCATGATTGGTGAGGATGCCGAAAAGACCGGGACTATCCGTTACGGGGTGCAGGCGATGAATGCCGTCTACCGGGCCACCGTTCCCTGGGCCAGCATCATTGTGCGGCGAGCCTATGGCATTGCCGGCAGTGCCATGTCCAACGCCGAGAATTTCCAGTACCGCTTCGCCTGGCCATCGGGTGACTGGGGCTCCTTGCCGATCGCGGGCGGGCTCGAAGTCGCCTACAAAGCCGATATCGAAGCGGCAGACGATCCCGAGGCGCGGCTCAACGAAATCAAGGCCAGGCTTAACCAAGTAACATCTCCATTTCGCACGGCGGAGCATTTCAGTGTCGAGGACATTATTGATCCCCGCGATACCCGGCCGTTGCTCTGCGAATTTGCCGACCTGGCGTGGCGGCAGCTGGAAAGCGAGTGACTTTGGGCGTCACGCGACTCCGGATCGGCTGACAAGGTCGCGAATCATGTGGCGGCCACAGATATTGCCGGATTAATCATGTCCCTCAACAGACTGGTTCAAATCGGGACTTGTTTAACGGATTTTTAAGGGCCGAATTTCAACAGCTTGCACGCATGTGTGCGGCAGATCACCGGATTTGGCGGATACATACTATCTAAAACTCCCGAACCGGATAGCTTTTCATCTACCGAAACAAACGGTTCATCGTCACTTCAGCAACATTTGGCGATGCTGTACGAACAGTAACTGGCAGAAGAGAGAAGGAAGAAAGATGTATTTATCCCCCCGTTCATCGATCAACAAACCCGATGCCGCTCCAGCTGACGTGCTTCAGCGCGGCTATCAGCCCATGTATCATCTCGACATCGTCAACCGCTGCCCCGGTTGCGGAAAGTCGCACTGGCATATCGGCCGTTTCAGCGCCGAATGCGCCCATTGTGAAACGGCTCTGCCACTCGCAATAGTAGCCAGCCAGCCGATGCAACCCCGCTTTACCGAGCATTTCAGCAAGACGGCGATGGCCGCCTGAACGCTTGACTTGCTGCGGCCTCGTCGCATGAGTTCAACCTCACCCATTGTCTTGCGACCAGCTCGCGATGAAGAACATGCGGCGCTTACCGAACTATGCCTGCGCTCCAAGGCGATCTGGGGGTATGGCCAGGCGTTCATGGACCACTGCCGGGCGGAATTGACTCTTGGTCCAGAGGATTGCGGCTCTCCTGACCTGATCGTTGCAGAACGGAATAGGACCGTGGTCGGCCTTGCTGAAATCGCTGTTGATGATCAGGAATGCCAGCTGGACAAGCTGTTTGTCGATCCGGATCAGCAAACGGGAGGTGTGGGCAAACAGCTTCTGCACTGGGCCGCAGACCGGGCGAGAGAGCTCGGCCAAAGCGAGATGATCATCGAATCTGACCCGGGGGCAGAGGGATTCTACAAACGTTGTGGTGCCATTCCGGCAGGCACGGTTCCGTCCGGATCGATTGCCGGTCGGACTTTGCCTCGCTTGATCCTGCCATTGGCCTGAACTCGTCGTCAACTACTGGCCTTCCAAACCCGTAATCCGCTGCAGCCAGCGGCTCACCGGCGTGACGTAGAGCGGGTTGGCGCGGGTTCCGTTTTCGTCGGCATAGGCGGCATAAGTGTCAGGATAGACCCACAGGCTGTGATCCGCCTGGGCGATTTCCAGCCATTCCGCCTGACCGGGCGTTTTGCGGTTGATCATGTCAACAATCATGCGGTGGCCGTGGCGCGTTTCGAATTGCTCATATTCTCCGAATATCACCATGACCGGGACATCAAGTGACAGCCAGGCCGCGAGGAAATTCCGGTCGGCCGCTTGCTGGTGCCAGGCAAAGGGGCGGCCATAATGGGTCGCCTCTTCGGTGCCGCGAATGCTCTGCCAGACATTGGCCAGTTCCGGATATTGCGCGGCGATTTCAGCCGGAGTCTTCTTCTCGCCCAGATAGTGATGCAGAAAGGCCATTCGTTTCACCATTTCCGGATGGATATCTTCCGGCCGGACGCTGCCGGACCGCTCGACATAGTTCCGCTCGAATCCGATCATCCGTTCCATGTAGGTCACGGCCCCGCCGCCTTGCACGACAACACCGACGACATCATTGCCCGCGGCCACAAGCGGTGCGGTGGTTGATCCGAGGCTGCTGCCCAGAATCACCACCCTGTCCGGGTCCACCCACGGATGCTGTTTCATCTGGACCAGTGCCTCGCGATAGTGCCGCACCTCGGTATTATAGTCGAGCTGATCACAGCCCGGTCCCTCGCTGTCGCCGGATCCCGACCGGTCGATCCGGATCATCGCCAGACCGGACTGCCGCGCGAGCAGTTTCAGCTGGGTGTCGCGGGCATCCGGGAAGCGCGTCGCGCCGCAGGATACCCATTGCGTGACAAAGACCGCAGGCAGCTTGGCGGCCGTGCCTTCGGGCCGCGTGACATAGCTGCGCAGACGCAGGCCCTCGCTGGTACGGACCACGCCATATTCTGTCTCCAGCCCTTCGGTCGCTTCCGGACCAGCATCTCCGCGGACCGGCAAATCGCCGGTGACGCGGGTTTCGGATTGGGCCACGGTCGATGACAGCAGCAGAGCGAGGCCGGCGAGCATGAAGCGCATATTTTTCCCTTTCGTGCGTGTTTCAGGGAAATATGATCACCACCTGACCGGTCAGGAAAGCCGCATGTGACGAAGGGACGAGATTTCTCGCGCTCAGGCCAGCGCCGACCGGTAGCGGTTGCCAATCTTGAACTGCTGGCCGCACTTCAGGATCACCAGATCATTCACCACCTTCTCCACCGCACGCCGGGAGACCAGCACCGAGCGATGGATACGCACGAAGCCCTGATCCGCCAGCTTGCGTTCGACAGCGGAGATCGGCGCCCGGTGCAGCACCGGCTTTTCCGCGCCATGCAGCTCGACATAATTGCCCGCAGCCGAAACCCAGAGAATCTGGCTGGCAACCAGCGGCAGATCATCCGGCTCCATCAGTGACCCGCTGGCCGGCGCTCTGCTCAGCGCAAAATGCCGCGCGATTTCGGTCAGGGCAAACAGCGCCACCACCAGCGCCGCACCCGGAATGCGCCGGGTCATCTGGAACAGCATGTCTCCGGCCGGCAGGCTCAGCGGATTCGCCACCAGACTGTCGAGCGCCGACATGCCGATCATCACGACCAATATGGCCGCCAGTCGCGGAAGCCAGCCGGCGAGACGCTTGCCATACTCGAAACAGAAGAACCAGGGCAGGATATTGAATAGCGGCCAGAGAAAAGCCTCTTGAAACGTCGCCATATTCCCTGAAAACGCGGTATAGGCGAGGCAATAGGCCGCCGATGCCACGGTCAGCCCGGCGGCGATCTGCGCGATCTGCAATACTGGCAACGGGCGCAGGAATATGTGTTCCAACAGGCCTGTCATGGTTCCTCCGATTATCTGGCCGCGGTCAGTCTCCAAAACTCTTCAGCGCGGCTGGCGCGACAATGTCACCCCATTCCTGGACGAAATGGCCCGCTTCTTCGATCAACAGCGGCTCCGGACAGCCCTTGATCAGTCCGTGCATCATTTTCATCACCGGCGGTCCCAAAACCGGGTCCGAGCCACCAATCGCCATAAAGCTCTGTCCCGACCATTCCCCGCTCCAGAACGCCGCAGCCTTCTTGCTGATCTCCACACCGTCCATGTCCGGAGAGACCGGAACGAGCGCAGGAAATTTCCGGGCACCCGCCTGATATGCGGGATCGGGATAGGGCGCGTTATAGGCCGCGGTTTCCGCATCGGTCATTTGCGGTGTCCCGCGCGCGATTATGTCACCGGCGTCAAAGACCGGCGTGGTCAGCGCATATTCCTTCCACTGGTTAAAGCCTTCTCCTGCACCAGTACCCAGCCCCAGCGCGGTATTCATGATGATCAGCCGCGACAGGCGCGCCTTGAACCCGTCGTCGACCGGCAGCGTCAGCCCGATCAGCCCGCCCCAGTCCTGCACGACGAGAGTGATGTTCTTCAGATCAAGCCGCTCGACCAGCGCCAGGATATGATTGCGGTGAAAGTCGAACGTGTAAGTATCGAGATCGGTCGGCTTATCGGACCGGCCAAAGCCGTAGAAATCCGGACAGACCACCCGCGCGCCGGTGGCGGTGAAATGCGGGATCATCTTGCGATAGAGAAAGGACCAGCTCGGCTCGCCATGCATGCACAGGAAGGTCGTCTCCGCATCATCCGGCCCGGTATCGATCCAGGCAGCACGCAAGCCCTCATAGCCCGGCAGGTCATCGGCATAATGGACCGGAAAATCAAAATCCGGAAGTTCGGCAAAGCGTTCGTCGGGGGTACGAACGGCGGCGATGGTTGTAGCGGCATCGGACATGTCAGGGTTCCTCTCTATTGTTCTGGTTTCGATTCGAAACCTGTCAGCGGGGGGCACATGGGTCAAGGCGCAAATTTGCACCAGCAATGCGGACAAGCGCGGATTTCGGTGGTTTTCCGCATTGTCGTGCCCAGGGTGACAAAGGTGACAGTGCGTAACCCTGCCCGTCCGGATGTTTTTCCCCTAAACCACAGTATCTTGTGGCGACTCTTGCCCGGGTGACAGTTTGTTTAATCACGAATATTGTCCTGCTGGTTCATCGCGCTGGATAGTAGCCGCCAGCATGGGAGTAGGAAAGCGGGAGGCGCGACTAGTCCCCGATTATCCCCTCCAACTTGTACACCCGCCTCGCATTTTCACGCAGGAATAGCGGCCACACCTCGTCCTTCAGCGGCAGGTCATCCATCTCCGAAAAAATCCGGTCATAGGACAGGCCGGGAAAATATCCGGCGAAGAGGACTTTCTCCGCCCCGCGCTTGTTGGCGAAATCCAGAATATTGCGCGGATAATGTTTCGGCGCCCAGGCCGAGGTCGAATAATAGAGATTGGGCCATTTGAGCAGCAGCTTGCAGCACAGGTCGGTCCACGGATCGCCGCCATGGCGCATCACCACGCGCAGCTCCGGGAAGAACCAGGCGACTTCATCGAGCAGCCCGGGATGCTGGCATTTATAAGGGACACGTGGTCCGGGCACGCCGACCAGCATGTTGACCGGAATGTCGAGCTCGCAGCATTTGGCGTAAAGCGGGTACCAGGTCTTGTCGTCAATCGGCACCTGCGGATTGAGCAGGCAAGGCGCGGCCGAAGCGGCGACTATATTGGGGTGGAGCTTCACCGTCTCCTCCAGCGCGCGGACGCCCTTCATGCCCAGATGGGGATTGATCCCGACCTCGCCGATAAACCGGCCCGGATAGGCATCAAACAGGGCCAGTGCATTCTCCGGATATTTGGGATGCACCCCGATCATCGCGCAGGCGACACCATGCGCATCCATCATCGCGACAATCGCATCGGGATCAAGCTCCTGCCCCATCCGATCCCCCGAATCCTTGAACAGATATTGCGCGGGATGATGGGAGAAATCCTTCGACCCGCTATCCTTCATCAGCTTGCGCGCTTCCTTCATCCCCATGCCGGCGGACCCGGTCGGGATTTCCATCATCAGATCAACGACGGGAATATCGGCGGGACGCGGCATGGCATGTGCTCCTTTTTTCTGTGCACTGGAAAGGTGGAGCAAACCGGCCGGCGGGGCAATTATCAATAATCGGCTGGTTTTCCGGAATGCGCTGGAGTTGACCCGGGCCAGAACCTGTAGGAATAGATGAGCGATGAATGTGAAACGGGTATCATTGGGAATTCTCGCCGTGATCGTGCTGGCGAGTGCCGCGCTGGGTTACGGCCTGTTTACCGCGAAGGATCCTCCGGAAACCTTTCTGGAAAATGATCCGGAAGTTCGGGCTGACCCCAACTATCCGGCAAAAATCCTGAACATGGGCGATCTTGAAAACAGCATCCTTGTGAACAAGGATCTGTGGATCGAAATGCGAGATGGCACCCGTTTGTCTGCCAATGTCTTCCGCCCCAAAAAAAGCGGAGAATATCCCGTGGTCATGGCTTTCACGGCCTATGACAAAAACAAGGGGCCAGACCAGTATCCAAAAATCCTGCGGTCAGCGCTCAGACCGGAATTTGATCTCGGCTCCTTTGCCGTGAGTCGATGGACATCATGGGAGGGTCCGGATCCGGCCTTCTGGGTACCGAACGGATATGTTGTGGTCTATGTCGACTCGCGTGGCTTCGCGTCGTCTGAAGGTGACCCCGGCACGCTGTCCAAGCAAGATCGCGACGATTTTTACGACGCCATTGAGTGGGCCGGCAAACAGGAATGGAGCAATGGCAAGGTGGGCTTGAACGGGGTTTCCTATCTCGCCATCTCGCAATGGGTGGCAGCGAGCGGCAATCCGCCGCATTTGAAAGCCATTATCCCCTGGGAAGGACAATCCGACAGCTTTCGGGAAGTCCTTTATCATGGCGGCATCCCGGAAACCGCCTTTACCGACTTCTGGCTTCGCAAAATGCGCACTGGCGCAAATGGCTATCCACTGCCGCCGCCAGTCGTCTTCCGTTTCGCCCACAAGCGTCCGGCCCTGATGCGATGGGTGCAGCAGCGACCCGCCAATGCTTCGGGCATTGATCTGCCCCGCATCAACGTACCTGCGCTAATCACCGCAACCTGGAGCGATCAGGGCCTTCATACGCGTGGTTCGTTTGAAGGCTACAAGCAGATCGCTTCGAAACAGAAATGGCTCTTTACCCATGGCCGGGCCAAATGGGACATCTATTACAGTGAAGAGGGCCTCGCCTATCAAAAGGACTTTTTCGACCATTTCCTGAAAGGAATCGCCAATGGATTTGCAGACCGCAAATCGGTGCGCCTCGAAGTCAGGGAAGGCCTGAACGAATTTCAAATACGTTATGAAGATGACTGGCCCATTCCCGGCACCGAATATCGGAAACTCTTTCTGAATGGCGGCCAAAGCGCTTTTTCCGCCACGCCCACCGAAGAGACAAATGAAACCCGATACGATTCTCAAACCGGCCGTGCGGCATTTATCCGGAAGTTTGACGAAGACACCGAAATCACTGGCAACATGAAGCTGAAACTTTGGGTTTCCACAGATCAGGGCACGGACCTCGACCTGTTTGTCGGTATCGAAAAGCTGGACAAGGATGGCAATCCGGTCAGTTTTTATGCCAAAACCGGATATACCAAAGGTCCCGCAGCCATGGGATGGCTACGCGTATCCCAACGCGCTCTGGACGAAAACCTGTCGACCGAATGGCAACCCGTTTTGCAACATGATGCAACGCTGCCTGTCACTCCCGACGAAACAGTCCCGGTCGAAATCGAAATCCTGCCCAGCAGCACCTTGTTCCGCGCGGGAGAATCGCTCCGATTGATTGTTCAGGGCAAGGATTTGTTCGAACATCCAAGTCTGGCCCACAAATATTCAGTCAATCAAGGCCAACATACGATCCATACCGGTGCCCGCTTTGACTCGCACCTTCTTTTGCCGGTCGTGCCTAGGGCTGATTGAACAAGTCCGGCCCTGCGCAATTAAACTGCTGTCCGGGGCCACCGGGAATCCGGAAAAGGGTCAAACATGTGGCGTATCCCGATCAACTATGCCAACCTCTGACCCCCGCCAATAGTCCTGGACACCACCCCTTGCACCTGACCCTCACCAACCGCTTGTCCTACGGCCTCGGCGGGGCAGTCTATGCGGTCAAGGAAGCGGCCTATATCATGTTCGTCCTGCTGTTTTACACGCAGGTGCTGGGGCTGAGCGGGACGGCGACCGGATTTGTCCTGTCGCTCAGCCTGCTCTGGGACGCGGTATCGGACCCGATGGTCGGCAGCTGGTCGGACCGGTTCAAGAGCCGCTGGGGACGACGGCATCCGTTCATGATCTACAGCACGGTGCCGCTGGCACTGGGCTTTGTCGCCTTGTTTGCACCACCGGATTTCATGCTGGAGAGCGAGTCTCGGCTGGCCGGCTGGTTGCTAATCTGCTCGCTGTGGATCCGCACCGCCCTGACCTTTTTCTCGATCCCGCACTACACGCTGGTTGCGGAAATCACGCAAGGCTATCACGAACGCAGCGCCTTGCTCGGCCAGCGCACGGCCTTTCTATTCCTGACCACCCTGCTGCTACCTGCGCTTTGCCTCTATTTCCTGTTCGATGAAGGTCCCGTGGGGGATGGCCGGTTCATCGCTGAAAATTATGTCACCTATGGCTGGCTGTCGGCCTTGCTGGTCTTTGTCACCGCATCGGCCTGCATCGCGGGAACCTGGAAATTTATCGGCAAGACCCATATTGATCCGGACCGCGCCCCGGCGACGCCCGGGCTGATCGGTCTGTGGCGTGATTTTCTCTCGACTTTCCAGAACCGCAACTTCCGCAATGTGCTCTATTATGATCTCGGCGCCACGGCCTCCTATGGCATCACGGTGGCGCTCAATATCATCCTGTGGACCTATTTCTGGGAACTGGAAGCGGATCGAACCGCGCTCGTGCTGGGCATTTCCGTGCTGATCGCCGTCCCCTGCGCCATCGTGCTGCTCCGGACGATCGGGCGACGGATGCCGAAACAGGATATCGTGAAATGGGCCGTCGCGATCATGCTGATCGACCTGTCCTGGCCCTATCTGCTCCGGTTCGCGGGCCTGATTCCCGACAATGGCCACCCCGCCATATTCGCGATCCTGGTGGCCCAGAACGCGATCTTCATGACCTTTTTCATTCTCAGGATCGTCGCAATTACGTCGATCACCGCCGATCTGACCGACGAACATGAAGTCGACAGCGGTCTCCGGCAGGAAGGGGCTTTCTATGCAGTGCTGCAGTTCACGACAAAACTGGGAGGGGCGATCGGACCGCTATATGGCGGCTTCGCGCTCGACATGATCGGACTGGAGGAAGGCATGCGCCCGGGCGAGGTCAGTCAATCCACGCTGGATGCCCTGGTCTGGGTCGCCGGAGCCGGGATCATCCCGATGATGCTGATCGCCTTTTTCTTCGCCTTCCGCTTTTCCATGACAGAGGAGCGGCTGTTGCAGATCCAGGAACTGATCGCCCGCAACCGGCGGCGGGAGAAAGACGGCTAGTTGCCGTCAGGTCAAAGGCGTTTGTCCCGCAGCCTCCCGCGCCGATCATTCCGGCGTGGTCGCACTTGGCGTGGTCGCACCGGGGGTAGTCCGCACACTTTCGTCTGACGCCTGGCTTGCTTCAGCAGCGAACAGTGCAGGCAGAACCGCGCGTTCGATGATGTCATTGGAAATCTGGTGCATGCCCGGCTTGTTGTAGTTGGTGGCGGTTACCACGATCACGGCGTCAATCTCGGGCAGGATCACCAGCTTGTTGCCGCCATTGCCCGACATGTACCAGCCGGTCAGGCTGCGTTCGCGGTCGCGAAAGGCCTTCAGCCACCACAGATAGCCATAGTCGTCAGTAGCGGTAGCCCGAACATGCGGGGTCAGCATTTCGTCTATCCATGCCGCTGGAACCATTTGCTTTCCATCATGCTTGCCGCCGTCCAGCACCAGCCGGCCAAGCGGCACCAGGTCACGGGCGCGGATTTCAAGCTGACCGCCGGACTGGACTTCTCCGCTTCGCGAGCGTTTCCATTTGACATTGCCGATGCCCAGCGGGGCAAACAGCCGCTGTTCGACAAACCGGTCAAACCGGATACCGCTGCGCTCCTGAAGATACTGTCCGAGCAGGAAAACCCCGGCGGTGCAGTAGGAAAAACGCCCCTGCCCCTTTCGATCGCGCTGATAATCCCCATCGATAGGAATGCCGAGCGCAAAGTCACGCCAAATTCGCTTCGGATACATTTT
Source organism: Pseudomonadota bacterium (assembly GCA_039815115.1). Lineage (GTDB taxonomy): Bacteria > Pseudomonadota > Alphaproteobacteria > Sphingomonadales > Sphingomonadaceae > Parasphingorhabdus. Next base: position 13,345 of record JBCBZY010000020.1, read on the forward strand.
CTCTTCATTGCCCGGCGATTTTGGTGTCCAGTCATTGCAGTCGAGCACCGACGACATGGTCAGCAGATCACGCAGGGTGATCTGCTCTCTGACCCTGTTGTCACCCGGCCGAAACAGAGTCCAGGGCTTGGCGTCGACCGAAGAAATTGACCCCTCGTTTATGGCCTGGCCAATGGCGAGCGCCGTGATGCTCTTTGCCGCCGAACGAATATCGTTCAGCCGGTCAGGACCGCCCTTGCCGAAATATTTCTCATAGCGGATTTCGCCGCCCTGCTCGACAATGACCGAGGTGACCTCGTCCAGATCGCCTCGCTCGATTACGGTTTCGAGGCGGTCCAGCTTCAGCGGTTCGGCCAGAGACGGACTTGCCAATCCGGCCAGCAACAAAGGAATGGCGAGGAACCGAAACATCTCAGACAATCTCCGCGACCGAAGCGAGGGCAAGCTTGTCGCACGCCTTTTCGCATTCGGTCGCAAGATTGCCTGCTTCCTCTTCAGTATGTTCATCACGGCCAAACTGCGTCACAAAGACGCCGATGACCATCGTTCACAATCAGTCGCTTCCGACCGTCTCGCCGCCGCCCGCGTCTGCTGTCTCAGCCGGGACCGGGAAGCCGCGTTTCTTGAGGATGAACCTCACCTCGGGATCGCGGCCACGGAACTTCCGATAAGCTTCCTTGCGGTCGGTCTCATTGCCGGTCGAGAGGATGATCGAACGGAACCGTTCGGCCACTTCCTTGTTCCAGACATCCCCGGTTTCCTCAAACGCCGCCCAGGTGTCGGCATCCATCGTTTCTGACCAGAGATAGCTGTAATAGCCGGCTGAATAGGCGTCTGACGAGAACAGGTGGTTGAACTGCGGCAGGCGGTGACGCATCACGATTTCGCGCGGCATGCCGATTTCGGCCAGTGTCTCGCGTTCAAATGCGTCCGGATCGGTGATCGGCTCCGCACGGTTGTGCAGCTTCATGTCGACAATCGCGCTGGACAGATATTCCACCGTCGAGAAGCCTTCATTGAAGGTCTTCGACTTGTTGATCTTGTCGACCAGTGCCTGCGGCATCGATTCACCGGTTTCAGCATGCTTGGCATAATTGTCGAGAATATGCCGGGTCAGCACCCAGTTCTCGATCACCTGGCTCGGATATTCCACGAAATCCCGAGGCGTACCGCCGAAGCCGGGATAGGTGATGTCATAGTTCAGATAATGCAGCGCATGACCGAATTCATGGAACAGGGTCGTCGCATCATCGAGGCTGATCAAGGTGGGCTTGCCGTCGCCGCCTTCAACAAAATTGTTGTTGTTGGAAGCAAAGATATAGCGGTTCTTCCCGCTCAGCTTGTTCTGGCTGCGATAGGTGGTCATCCAGGCACCCGACCGCTTCCCTTCACGGGCAAAATTGTCGAGATAGAAGACGCCGATCACCTTGTCTCCGCGCTTGACCTCAAAGGTGCGTACCTTTGGTTCAAACACCGGAAGGGTGCCGGTATTTTCGGTAAATGTCATGTCGAACAGCCGGTTGGCCATGTCGAACATCGCGTCCATCATGTTGTCGAGCTTGAAATAGGGTTTGATCTCCGCTTCATCGAGATCATATTTCGCCTTGCGGACCTTCTCGGCATAATAGCGGTAATCCCACGGCTCGATCGTGATGCCAGCGCCTTCGGCATCAGCGATTTCCTGCATGTCGGCCACTTCTTCCTTCACGCGGGCAACAGCCGCGGGCCAGACCTTCATCATCAGATCCATCGCGGTTTCGGGCGTTTGCGCCATGGTATCGGCCATGCGGAAATGCGCGTGGCTTTCAAAGCCGAGCAGTTTCGCCCGATCCGCGCGCAGCTTCAGGATCTTCGCAATGGTCGCATTCGTATCATTGGCATCGCCATTATCACCACGGTTGATATAGGCCATGTAGACCTTTTCACGGAGATCGCGATTGGTCGAGTTCTGCAGGAATGGCTGCATCACCGAACGGGTGTTTTTCAGCGCCCAGCCTTCCTTTTCCTGCGCTTCGGCGGCCGCCTTTATCGAGGCGACAAAGCTGTCGGGCAGCCCGGCCAGTTCGGCTTCGTCGGTCAGGAAGATATAGGTTTCCTCGTCCGCCAGAACCTTGTTTGAAAATTCATTGAAAGACTTGGACAGTTCGGTGTTGAGGCGGATCAGTTCCTTCTTGTTGTCGCCTTCGAGCAAGGCGCCATTGCGGACCAGCGACTCATACTGGCGCGTAACCAGGCGTTTCTGCTGGGCATTCAGGCCCGAAGTTTCGAGACCGTCATAAACTTCCTTGGTTTTCTGAAACAGTCGCGGGTCAAGCTGGATCTGGTTGTAGAAAGCGGAAATTTTCGGCAGCCATTCGCCCTGCACCTTGCGGACGTCGTTATTGGAAAGGTTGCTGCTGTGCACGCCCCAAAGCGCGAACACTTCATTGGCTTTGGAACCGGCCAGTTCCCATGGCACCATGAAATTGTCGAATGTCGCGGGCTCGGGGTTGGCAAGAATGACTTCTACTTCGGCCTTGCCTTCGTCCATCAGGGTCTGGAAAGCGGCGGGGAAATCGGAAACCTTGACCTCATCCCAGGGCGGCACACCGCCATAGGGGCCTTCCCAGTCCTGCAGAATCGAATTTTCCATTGCGGCTCCGGGACCACCGGTCGCGGCGGTATTTGCATTTGCACTCATCCGGTTCAACTCCGCCGTGGTCATTTTCTTGCCGTGATCGTCAGCCAGTGCCGGGCTCGCCGTCGCACCGATCAGCGCCGCCGTCGACACACCCATGAATATTTTGCGGGTGGAAATTGAAATTCGCATGTAAGTCTCTCCAGTAAAATCAGAATTCGGGCCCCAGAAAGAGCCGCAGGTCACACGTGTTTTACGCTTGATGTCCCCGATACAATAACTGCTCAACAAAGGCAAAAAGGTTGCGTTTGAAATCATGTTTTAGACGAAAGGC
>JBCBZY010000359.1:0-2676 GCA_039815115.1 Pseudomonadota bacterium
CTGTGCCCTATCTGAAGCTGACCGCCCCTTCCGGTGCAGTCTGGGACTATGGCGACGAGAACACGGAAGAGCGGATTGAAGGACTGGCCGAAGAATTTTGTCAGGTCGTCACACAGACCCGCAATATTGCCGATACAGACCTGAAAGTGACAGGGCCTAATGCGACCCGATGGATGGCGATCGCCCAATGTTTTGCCGGCGGTGCGGAAACGCCGCCTGCTCCAGGCACACGTTCTATCAAAACAGGGTAATTAAATCTATCACGTCTATCTATTGTGAATCGCCTTTTTCTGGCTATGTTCAAAAGAAAAAGGAGAGATTCGCATGAGCTGGCAAATGGCCGATATCTGGGAAAATATTGCCCAGGCGATACCCGACAAACCCGCTATTGTGGAAGGCGACAAGCGCTACAGCTGGGCGGAATATGAAGCGCGCGCTTCACGGCTAGCGCAAGTCTATACCGATCACGGCCTGAAACCCGGCGCCAAGCTCTCCATCTATGCCTATAATTGCGCCGAATATATGGAAGCGCAATTTGCCGCGTTCAAAGCGCGCATCTGCCCGGTCAATGTCAATTACCGCTATCTGGAAGCGGAGCTGACTCATGTGATCAACAACAGCGACAGCGAAGCCTTGGTATATCACGCACAGTTCGCACCGCGCGTGGCCGCGATCAAGGATCAGTTGGAGCATGTGAAGCTTTTTCTGGAAATTGATGATGGTTCCGGCGAGCATCTCGAAGGCGCCGTGGATTATGAAACGGCTTTGAACGCCGCACAGCCCATGCCGGTTATCCCGCGCTCGGGCGAGGATCTCTACATGCTCTACACGGGTGGTACGACCGGCATGCCCAAGGGCGTGATGTATGATCATCAGACATTTTCCAGCGCCCTTTTCACCAAGGGTTTCGAGATGAGGGAAATGACTCTGCCTGAAGGCGCCGAAGGTTTCGGGCCTTTGGTTCAGGCGCTTCATGCAGCCGGCGCGACCAGTCGCGGCATTCCTGCTTGCCCCCTGATGCATGGGACCGGCATGTGGATAGGCGCAATGATTCCGCACGCGCTAGGCGGTTGTGTCGTGTTGTTCAACAACCGGCATTTTGACCCGCATGCCCTGTGGAAACTGGCTGACGACGAAAAGGTCACTGACATTACCATCGTCGGCGATGTCTTTGCCAAACCCATGCTTGCGGCGCTGAATGATGCCAAGGATGCGGGCAAACCCTATGATCTGTCATCGATCCAGATGATGGGATCATCCGGCGTAATGTGGTCCTCCGAAGTCAAACAGGGCCTGCTCGATCATATTGAAATGGTGATTGTCGATAGCATGGGATCAACCGAAGGCAGCATGGGCGCATCAGTGATGACCCGTGAAAATAGCAGTATCGTCAAAACCGCCAGCTTTGACATGGCCGACACCACCAAGATTCTGACCGAGGATGGAAAAGAGATTCAGCCGGGCTCTGGCGAGATCGGCATGATCTGCAACGGCGGGATGGTTCCGCTGGGCTATTATAAGGACGAGAAAAAGAGCGCCGAAACCTTCAAGACATTTGACGGTGTGCGCTATTCGATACCGGGCGATTTCGCGATGGTGGAAGCCGATGGTTCGGTCACCTTGCTCGGCCGCGGATCGGTGTGCATCAATAGCGGCGGCGAGAAGATTTTCCCTGAAGAGGTCGAAGAAGCGCTCAAGACCCATGACAGTATCTATGACTGTCTGGTCGTCGGTGTGCCCGATGATCGCTTTGGCGAAAAAGTGACGGCAGTGTTGTCGCTCGCTAATGGACATGAGCTGGATGAAACCGTCTTGCATGATCATGTTCACGGCATATTGGCCGACTACAAAACGCCGCGCGCGTTCCTGGTCGTCGATGATGTACCGCGCGCTGCCAATGGCAAACCCGGCTACAAGGCTGCCAAGGAAGTCGCACTGAAAATGCTGGATATGCAGCCGGCTTAAGGCCGCCAGTCAAATTCCCGGTTATAGCGCGGGATGAACAGCTTTTTGCCCTTGATCGCTGAGGTCAACAACGGTCCTGTCACACCAAAAGGCAGTGCACTGGCGCCCTTATCTGGTCCCAATGGCAATAATATCAATGGCTTGGGCCACGGCTTGTAGGGTTTGGTATCTTCCAACCGTTTGCCGCGCAAATGGGCTTTGAGGGCTTTTTTAAGCCAGCCCACCTGACGGGTCAGGCCGACAATTGTCATCGTATCGCTAGTGCTGGCAATATCGCCCACGACGAACAGATCGGGATTGGCTGTCGGCCGCAACCAGCTATCCACTTTCGCTCGCCCGCTTTCATCAAACGTCACATCCTCGAGTGCTCGCAACAGATCTGTCACCGGTTTCGACCCAATGACCGGAATCACCAGATCCGCATCAATCGGAAAACCGTCCGACAATTTGATCTTGTTCTTGGTCGGTACGAACGGCGCATCGGTTTGTTTCAGATTTGCGATCCGTTCGCCCAGCCGGACCTTCACGCCCAGCTCTCCCAATTGCCTTAGCATCGAACGTCCGAGCTTGGCTGGATAATCCGGAAACAGATTTTCATCAGCGGAGATCAACGTGACCTGTTTCTCGGGCCGCGCAAAAGCCAGTTCGCCGGCCAGCTCACTGCCCACCGCACCCGCGCCGACAATCGTGATATTTTTCGCCTTGTCGATC
>JBCBZY010000339.1:0-2966 GCA_039815115.1 Pseudomonadota bacterium
CCCTTTTGCCGCAGCACTGACGGCTACCCAACCGGCTCCGGCAGTCTCTGCACCCGAACCGGTGCCGGAAGCCATTCTCGCCGATACCCTGCCCGATCAGTTTATCCGGCCAGATGCCGAGCAGATCACGATTGCCGAGGATGCGATTGCGCGGATGACCGTGCCGGTCAATATTGAGGGCAGCGGCCCGTTTGAATTCATTATCGATACCGCTTCCCAACGCACGATTCTGTCCAAGGAAATTGCCGGCAATCTCACCCTCGAGATCGAGGATGTTGTCAATATCATCGCCCTTGCCGGCACGACATCCGTGCAAACCGTCTATGTGCCCGAACTGACTCTGGGCACCCGCAGCTATGGCGGCCTGATATCGCCAACCTTTCGCTCTGACTATATCGGCGCGGACGGTGTTCTGGGCCTCGATAGCCTCCAGGGGCAGCGGATCCTGTTTGATTTCCTAGACCGCACGATCTCGGTTGAAGATACAGACGTCAAGCGCAAGTCCCGGTCCCGCCGGGAAATTGTTGTCACAGCCCGGCGACGTTCCGGCCAGCTGATATTCACCAATGCCACGATTTCCGGCGTCAAGACCAGCGTCATCATCGACACGGGCGGTGAGTTATCGATCGGCAACAAGGCGCTTCAGCGGCGCCTCCGGATGCGCTCATCGGCGCTGGAAAAAACCGATCTGGTGGACGTGACCGGTCGTTCCGTATCTGCAGATTACGGCATCGCAAAGGAATTGCATATCGGGCGCGCCCGGTTTGGCATTATTCCGATTGCCTTTGCCGACATAGCCCCATTTGAAGCGCTGAATCTGAAAAAGAAGCCAGCCATGTTTCTCGGCATGAATGCCTTGCGCCAGTTCGACCGGGTCGCGATAGATTTTGCCAACCGGAAAATCTATTTTCTGCTGCCCAAGGGAGCCTGACACCGCCGTTTGTCGAAGCCTGTCGCCTGCTGATCACCTCGAATTTGGATGTTCAGCGGCTTTTGGGCTATGATCACGGTGCGGGAGTTTCCGCGAAGGAGAGAACATGTCTGTTTCACTAGCTCTGGTTTTGCCCACCATGGTCGGATCCGCATTGGCCATGGCCTATCCGGTTCCGATCGGACAAACAGCCGAAACCGGGTCCGACACTCCGTCGACAGCCGAAACTGTGGCAATCGATCAGGATCGCGCCCGAAGGATGACTGTTCCGGTCAGTATTGAGGGGGAGGGGCCTTTTTCCTTTGTCATCGATACCGGTGCGGAACGGACGGTATTGTCGAAAAAGCTCGCGGACAGTCTTGAGCTGGAAGCCGAACCGCAAGCCCGGCTGATGAGTATCGCCGGCAGCAGCACGGTGGATATGGTCTATGTGCCCAACTTGACCATGGGAACAAAGAACTATGGCGGGCTGATCTCCCCGGTTTTGCTGGAAGAAAATATCGGCGCGGAGGGTATGCTTGGCCTCGACAGCCTTCAGGATCAGCGCATATTGTTTGATTTTGCACGTAACGAGCTGAGTGTTGAAGACGCTTCGAAAGCCCGGAAAAACAAGTCCCCGCGCGAAATCGTGGTGACTGCGAAACGACTATCAGGGCAACTCATCTTCACCGAAGCTTCGATTTCTGGTGTGCGCGTCAATGTCATTGTCGACACCGGCGCTCAGGTGTCTATCGCCAATTCCACCCTGAAAAACCGGCTGATAAAACGTGCCGAAGAGTCCGGGGACGAGGAGATGCTGATTGCCGTGACCGGTGCTACTGTGGGAGTCGAATTTGCGCGAGCCCGGGATTTTCGTATTGGCCGCGCCCGATTCGCCAGTCTGAATCTGGCCTTTGCCGATGCCCCGCCATTTGAGCGATTCGGAATGGGAAGCAAACCGGCATTGTTGCTGGGCATGGATGTGCTTCGGCGATTTGACCGCGTCGCCATTGATTTCGCGAAGCGGAAAATTCACTTCCTGCCGCCGCGCAGCGCCGGCACCCGGGTCGAACACAATAATCAAACCAGTACCCGTATCAAAAACTAGTTTGCCAACGCTTTGCGAATAATGCTTGCAGCCGGCGACCGGCATGATCCGATTCGCCGGCTGCGTCGCGCTTGTCGGACAGCTATTCGACAGGATCAGCCGTGTCGCTATCTTCGGCCATGCTATCCGTCTCTTCTTCGGCAGCAGCTTCCGCATCGGTAGTGCTGTCCATAGCAGAATCGGCCGCATCAGCTTCTCCCGTCGCAGCATCCGGCAGTGTCTCGTCCAGCACGTTGTTGCCGTCGCTGTCCTGGACCACGCCATTCGGCATCGGTTCCGTCAAGACCGGGTCTTCCGCCATCTGGCTGTCAGACAATGGTTCTTCCGTTGCCTGATCCACGGCTTCTTCGGAGCAGGCGGACACGGCCAGCAGGACGGGAAGGGCGGTTAATAGGGCGATTTTCATGATTCAGGTCTCCTGAATTTCAGTCACGTTATGTGCCCCCAAAATTCCCCTGAATGGTCAGGGCCCGAAGCGCGGCTCCTCGTCTCCGGTCTTCCACTGGGGATATTTGGCCATGATTGCGGCAAAAATATCCGAAGCCAAGTGGCCCTGAAGCCATGGGATTAGGGCAGGGAGCTTTTGTGCGTCAAACCAGTTGCGGTCGGTATTGGCAAATTGACGGACGAACGGAAAAAGGGAAAAGTCGGCAAGTCCGGGGGTTTTTCCCAGTATCTGGCCGTTTTCCGCAATTCGCGTATCCAGTTTCTCGAGAAACTGCAAACCCCGTTCGGCATGCTCCGGCGGATCGACATTTTCATAGCGTGTCGGATATTTGTACCGATCGAGATGATATTTGAATTCCGTTTCGGTCTGTTCGGCCAGCACGATGGCTTCGTCGCGATGTTCGAGCCAGTTTTCCGGGTCGTTCCGGGCCAGCGCCCAAAGCATGATCTCGAGACTTTCCTCCAGAACCCGGTCATCTTCCAGCTGAAGCACGGGCACAG
>JBCBZY010000312.1:0-3385 GCA_039815115.1 Pseudomonadota bacterium
CGGTTTCAAAAATCAAGGGTTCGTCGACGATCAGCGCCCGGTTTCCGGTATGGGTTTTCGGGCCAGCAGCAGCAGAGTCGATATTTTCATCCTGCCGCGTCGGACGGCCTTCTGACAACATGTTCATGCCAGTTCTCCTTCCAGCGCTGCAACCAGCTGATCGACATCCGCGTCGCTGGTGGTTTCGGTAACGGCGACAATCAGGCCGTGTGTGAGGCTGCTCTCTTCCGGATAGAGCCGGCCCAGAGAGACGCCGGCTAGTATCCTCTGTTCGGCCAGCTTCCGCACCAACGGGCGTGTGTCTTTGTCAACAACCAGCGTGAACTCGTTGAAATAACTGGTGTTCATCAGAGATATTCCTGGGATCTGAGACAGTTTTTTCGCTGCCGCAACCGCCTTTTTGTGGTTGAGCATAGCCAGCTCTCGCAGACCTTTTTCACCCAGCAAGGTCATGTGCGCGGTAAATGCCAGGGCACATAATCCGCTATTGGTACAGATATTGGATGTCGCCTTCTCGCGGCGGATATGCTGCTCGCGAGTCGACAGGGTCAGGACAAATCCGCGCTTGCCCTCGGCATCCACAGTCTCGCCGCACAGCCGGCCCGGCATCTGCCGGACATATTTTTGCTTGCAGCCAAAAAGTCCCACATAAGGCCCGCCAAATTGCAGACCAACGCCGAGAGACTGACCCTCGCCGACGACAATATCCGCACCCATTTCACCCGGCGACTGAATCGCTCCCAGTGCGACTGGCTCGGTGACTACCGCGATCAATAGTGCCTTGTGCGCATGGGCTTTATCTGCCAGCGCCGACATGTCAGCGATCCGCCCCAAAATGTCCGGATATTGCACGACCACACAGCTGGTATCATCATCAATCCGGTCCAGAAGATCTTCTGTGTCCGTCGCCGCAGTCAGCTCTGGTGCCTGATGGTCCAACTGATCCTTGGTGAAGCGCGCCATGGTGCGGGCAACCGAGACATAATGCGGATGCAGGCCGGAGGACAGGACCGCTTTACCCCGTTTGGTAATGCGCCGTGCCATGGTGATCGCTTCCCAGCAGGCCGTCGAGCCATCATACATCGACGCATTGGCAACATCGACGCCGAACAGCCGGGCGACCTGAGTCTGAAACTCGAACAGCGTCTGCAAGGTCCCTTGCGCAATTTCCGGCTGATAGGGTGTATAGGCGGTCAGGAATTCGCCACGCTGAATGATATGGTCGACACTGGCCGGGACATGATGGCGATAGGCCCCTGCCCCCAGGAAAAACGGCATGTCGCCCGCCGCATGATTACGTTTCGCCAGCCCCTTCATATGCGTTTCCACGGCCATCTCGCCAGCGTGCATCGGAAGATCGCGGATTGGACCGTCCAGTTGCACTTCCCTGGGCACATCTACGAAGAGATCATCGATAGACGACGCCCCGATAGTGGACAGCATATTCTGTCGGTCTTGCGGAGTAAGTGGGAGATAACGCATTGTTTTTCCTTTCTTCTCCCCTCCCGTTTACGGGAGGGGAATTGACCTTGATTCAGGCCCTCCCCTAATCCCTCCCGCAAACAGGAGGGGAGCATTTTCATTCAAAGATCGTCGACGAACGCCTTATAGGCTTTTTCGTTCATCAGATCGTCCAGTTCCGCCTTGTCCGTAAGACTCAGCCGGAAAAACCAGCCATCCTCTTCGGCCGAGCTATTGACCAGAGCCGGCTCTTCTTCCAGCGCATCATTTGCTTCGATCACTGTTCCTGAAATCGGCGCATAGACGTCCGAAGCCGCTTTAACCGATTCTACAACGGCAGCATCATCGCCGGCGGAGAGCTCAGCTCCGATTTCCGGTGTTTCGACAAAAACGATATCGCCCAGCTGTTCCTGCGCATAATCGGTGATCCCGACTGTCGCGGTATCGCCTTCCACATCGATCCATTCATGCTCGTCGGTAAAATATCTGCTCATAGTCTCGTCCTCTTCACTCCAGGCTATAATTTTGGTTTGCGGTGATAGCGATGTGGCACAAAGGGCATGTCCGCCACGGTGCAGGCGATCTGCTTTTTGCGCTGTTCCACAAATATTTGCGTGCCGGTCTCGGCGAGCGCCATTGGCACATAGGCCATCGCAATCGGACGCTGCAATGTCGGGGAAAAGCCGCCGCTGGTCACCTTGCCGATCACTTCGCCATCCGCGTCCACAACGGCCGCGCCTTCTCGCACAGGCTGGCGGCCGTCGACCAGAAGGCCGACCCGCTTTTTGTCCACGCTGCGTGGATACTGGGTGAGAACACGCTCTGCGCCAGCAAAATTGCCTTCCTCCCGACGCGCTTTGGACAGCGCGAAATTCAGATTGGCCTCGACCGGCAGGATATCAGCATCCATGTCGTGACCATAAAGCGGCAATCCCGCTTCCAGCCGCAGGCTGTCGCGTGCGCCGAGACCTATCGGCTTTACTTCTTCCAGTGCCACAAGGGCTTCAGCCAAAATCTCGACATGTTCGGCCGAAACCGAAATCTCATATCCATCTTCCCCGGTATATCCCGACCGGCTGATCCCGAGAGGAATATCATTCCAAACAAACGGGCCCGCCTCCATGAAATAAAGGTCACCAGGCACCGGACCGTCGGGAAAGGTGGATCGGACATCCAGTTTTGCCAATGCCTCTGCCGCTTTTGGCCCCTGCAGGGCGAGCAGGGCAAGATCATCGAGATGATTGAGGCTGATCTCCGACGGCAATTCCGATTGCAGATAGGCAATGTCATCCTGCTTGGTGGCACCATTGACCACCAGATAGAGATTACGCCCGGTATTGGTGACCATCAGATCGTCCAGAATGCCGCCATCACTCGCCAGCAGTAGCGTGTAGCGAATCTTGCCCACAACCAGCGCTGAAATATTGCCCGGCACCAGCACTTCCAGGGCCTCTGCGGCGCCCTCGCCGATCAGGTTGAGCTGTCCCATGTGACTGACATCAAACAGGCCGGCATTTTCTCGTGTCCACAGATGCTCTGCCATCACGCCTTCATATTGCACCGGCATTTCATAGCCGGCAAAAGGCACCATCCGGCCTCCAGCCGCGCGGTGCCAGTCACCGAGCGGCAATTGTTTCAGATTGTCGATTGTTTCGCTCATCAAAATTCCGTTCCGACATAGAAGCACAGCTCGCAGAAAACCCCTGCAAAACTGCCCCCTCTGTCACGGAACCTGAGAGTTTCATGGCCGCGATAGGCCACTTACCCCTTCGGTGGAACGCCGGCCATTGCGGCCATCCGTTCTCTTTCCAGAGTGCCTGTGAGACTGTTGCGGTCCAGTAGCCTGAGAGTTTCCGGGGCGGTTGCTCCTTCGGCGGTCATTTTTGAGAGATGACGCTCTCCCGCACAGTCTCCTGGTCGGTGC
>JBCBZY010000196.1:0-5468 GCA_039815115.1 Pseudomonadota bacterium
AATTCGCGCAGCGCCCAGACCATCGCATCCAGCGGGTTGGTGATGCAGATGACAAAGGCATCCGGCGCATGTTCGTTGATGCCGTCGCCGACCGCTTTCATGACCTTCAGATTGATGCCAATCAGGTCATCGCGGCTCATGCCGGGCTTGCGCGCAACGCCAGCGGTAACGATGATCACGTCCGCGCCGGCAATATCGGTATAGTCGCCCGTGCCCTTGAGATTGCTGTCAAAACCGTCCACCGGAGCCGCCTGTGACAGATCGAGCGCCTTGCCCGCGGGCATGCCTTCCGCAATGTCGAACAGGACGATATCGCCCATTTCCTTGGAAGCAGCGAGATGAGCGAGGGTGCCACCGATCATGCCGGCGCCGATCAGCGCGATTTTGTTACGGGCCATGTGGGAAATTCTCCTGAAAACAGAGTCGTGAAAAAGGTTCTTCGCCGGATTAGGCTTATCCACAGGCAATTTCAACCGCCTAAAGCCCCGATTCCCGGCCTATCTTTGCTAATAGTTTGCAGTAGCAATTATGCCATGCGGGATAACCCTGTTTAACCGTCCAGCCGGTCCAATCTTTTGCTTTGCAATGGCTTTTTCGGGCAGGCATGATGAAAGAAAACAAACCACGAGAGGATTGCCGGCATGTTGACGAAGGGCGATGACTATCCGCTGCACCAGACCCCCGAACCGATGGCGGTTTCCGGGGACAACCGGAACTTTTACGACCGCTATTTCTTCAATGGCTACAGCCCGGACGGCAGCCTGTTCTTCGCCGCCGCGCTCGGCGTCTATCCCCAGCTCAATATCATGGATACCGCCTTTTGCGTGTCGATTGGCGGCAAGCAGCATAATCTGCGGGCCTCGAAGCGGATGTCGAGCGAGCGGCTTGATCTCGAAGTCGGTCCGATCCGGCTGGAGATTGTCGAACCGCTGCAATCGTTGCGCCTGATCATCGGCGACAATGACAGTCCGCTCAAAGCCGATATCCGTTTTGCGGCGCGACATCTTCCCATTGAGGAACCCCGCTTTATCCGCCGCGAAGGACCACGCATGCTGATGGACTATACCCGGCTAACCCAGAATGGCGGCTGGTCCGGTACAATCTCCGTGGAAGGCGAGGATTTTGCGCTCGATCCTGCGAGTCACCGGGGCACCCGCGACCGCAGCTGGGGCATCCGCCCGGTCGGGGCGCCCGAGTCCCAGCCCCCGCCCATGGGATCTCTGCCCCAATTCTGGTGGCTGTGGACGCCGCTGAATTTCGACAATCACGCCTGTTTCTTTCACAGCAATGATGACGGCGAAGGCCTGCCCTGGAACCGGCGCGGGGTGGTGGATGCGATTGGCTCCAGCGCACAGGAATTTGAACCGCCGGAGATCGATCTCAGCTATCATGCCGGCACTCGCAGGATACAGAACGTCTGTGTCGATACCGGAAATGGCACGCTGTCGATCACGCCCCGGACCGGTGACACCATGCGGACTTTCTACATGTCCGGGCTCGGCTATATGCATCCGGAATGGGGGCATGGCATGGATCATGGGGATCTCAACACCGCTTATGACGTGATTGACCTCGGCAACGTCCCGGACCCGGACATGCTCTATCTCCATATTCAGGCGCTCAGCGACGCAGTGCTGACCACCGATACGGGCGAGCATCAGGGGATCGGCATTGTCGAACAGCTGTTTGTCGGTCCGCACAAGTCGAGCGGCCTGCGCGGCGTGCTGGACCCGGCATCATGAGCCGAAACTTTCCCCTTCGCCCCGAAGAATTTGAAAAAGGCTTTGTCGAACAGATATTTGATCAGCCGCTCGGATCATTGAGATCTCTCGACCACCAGCCGGTCGGAACCGGCCAGGTTTGTGACAGCTATCGATTCACTTGCGAATGGGCTGATGGTGCGGATGAAGCGAACCGGCCCGCAACTTTCATCGCCAAATGTCCCAGCACCGATCCGATCAGCCGCAATGCCGCCGCGATCTTCCATCTCTATGACATGGAAACCGGCTGGTACCGCGATGTGTCCGCAATCTCCGGCGTTGCCTGCCCACAATGCTACCATGCCGACATTGCCGGCAACGAGCAGGAATTCGTGCTGATGCTGGAGGACATGGCACCTGCTGGTCAGGGCGACCAGCTCGCCGGAGCATCGATGGTTCAGGTGGAGACAAGCCTGGCACAGGCGGCTGCGCTCCACTCCATCTCGCGCACTCAAGTCGATTTCGACACGCTCGCCTGGCTGCATCATGCAGAAGGAAACAGCGAGTTTTCAAAGAACACGCTGATCAACGGATATTCCGTGTTCCGCGAACGGTTCAGCGCTTTGCTGTCAACCGAAGTACTCGATCTCGGCCAGGAACTGGTCAATCGCATGGGGGCCTATATCGCCCGGGAACCGCTGGAGCAGGCGATCACCCATGGCGATATGCGGCTGGACAATATCCTGTTTTACGCCGACGGGAACCTGGCTGCATTGGTCGACTGGCAGACCTGTACTTTGGGCAACCCCGCCAATGATGTCGCCTATATGATCGGCACCAGCTTTGCCGATCCGGCACAGCGCCGGGAACATGAGGAGCGCCTGGTTAGGGAATATCTCGAACAGCGCGCTGCCAGCTCGATTCCGGCACCTGACTTTGACATGTTCTGGCCGGAATATCGCCGCCACGCCGTTTCGGGCTTCATCATGGCGATCAATGCTTCTCTCCATGTCGAGCAGACGGATCGCGGAGACGCCATGTTTGCAACAATGGCGGAGCGCCCGGCGCAAATGACGATGGATCTCGACAGCCTCAGTCTGCTCTAGACGGCTCCATCGACCCATGACCCAGCGCGAGATACTCATCCGACTGCATCTCGATCAGTCGCGACGCGGTACGTTCGAATTCGAAAGATCCGTCGCCTTCGACATAGAGCGCATCCGGCTCGGCATCGGCGCTGGCGAGCAGCTTGACCCGATATTCGTAGAGCGAATCGATCAGCGTCACGAAGCGCGCGGCCTCATTGCGATATTCCTTCGACAACTGCGGAATACCGACGATAAACACTGTATGATAATGGCGGGCAATGGACAGGTAATCCGGTGCGCCCCGGGCTTCGGCACAAAGACGCTTGAACGAAAAGACCGCCACGCCCTTGAGCGCCTTGGGTACATGCATGGTCCGGCCGCCGACAATGTCGAGCTCTTCGGACGGCACATGTTCGGCATCGTCCGGTGAATAGTCGGTCAGCCGAAAAAACGCGTCGCGCAACGCCGCAGTCGCCGCTTCACCATTGGGGACATGCCACAGATCGACACCGCCCAGCCGTTCCCGGCGATAGTCGGTCGGTCCGTTGAGCGAGATCACATCCAGCTGGTCCTTGACCAGATCGATGAACGGCAGGAACAGCTCGCGGTTGAGACCATCCTTGTAGAGCTCGTCCGGATGACGGTTGGACGTCGTGACGATCGTGACACCCTGATCCATCAGCGACGCAAACAGCCGCGACATGATCGCCGCGTCCGCCATATTGTTGACCACCATCTCGTCAAAGCAGAAACAGCGCCCTTCCTGGGCGAGATCGCGCGCAACCTTGGGAATCGGATCTCCCGGATCCTTGTCCCGCCACGCCCGCATCATGTCGTGGACCCGCAGCATGAACTCGTGAAAATGCGCCCGGGTCTTGTGATTGATATCGAGATTTTCGTAGAACAGGTCCATCAGCATCGACTTGCCGCGGCCAACTCCGCCCCACATGTAAACCCCTTGTGGCGATGGCGCCTTTTTCCCCAGAGCCCGCCACAATATGCTACCCCGGGGCGGAACGGCTTCCAGTTCTTTCTGGAGTTGCGCCAGCCGCTGCGCGCACGCGTCCTGATCGGCATCGGGTTTCAGTTCGCCCTGCGCAATCAGCTGCTGATAGCGCTGGTAAAATCTGCTCATTTCGCCTGGGGCGCTTTTTTGACGATGGCCGTCCACGAGGCGACATTGCTCTCGCCCTGATCGCCCTGGACCACCAGCCCGCGCATGAAAAGGAATTTTCGAGTCTCCCGGGCGATCTCTACTTGCGCTTCGAGCGGCTGATCCATCCGGGCCGCGCCAATAAAATGGGTCTGTAATTCCATGGTCACGGCCGGACCCGATGGTCCCAGCTCCAGGACCCGCATTGCCGCGAACAGGGCGCAATCGATGAACCCCATCATCGTCCCGCCGTGCACCACATCCCCGAGATTTCGGTGCCGCCGCTCCGGGAACATCCGCACGCGGCCGATATCGTCACCCAGGCCGTCGCCGCCGCGACGAATGATCATCGGCCCGAGGAAGCTGTTATAACAGTCGGGATCGTTGAGCACCCACTGGTACCAGCCCGGATGGTCAGGGTCGGGGTTGCTGGTGAAAAATTCGTGTTCTTCGTCCGCCACGGGGCCGGTCCGGACCAGATCAGATTTCGCGTGCGGCGGTCATCTTCTTGATCTCGGCAATCGCCTTGGCCGGCGACAGGCCTTTCGGACAGGCATTGGCGCAATTCATGATCGTGTGACAGCGATAGAGACGGAACGGATCTTCCAGTTCGTCGAGACGCTCGCCGGTCATTTCATCCCGGCTGTCGGCGAGCCAGCGATAGGCCTGCAAAAGGATCGCGGGACCGAGGAACTTGTCGCTGTTCCACCAGTAGCTCGGGCAACTGGTCTGGCAGCAGGCACACAGGATACACTCATAAAGGCCATCCAGTTTCGCCCGGTCTTCCGGAGATTGCAGCCGCTCCTTGCCGGACGGGGTCGGTGTTACCGTCTTCAGCCAGGGCTGGATCGAGGCATATTGCGCGTAGAAATGGGTGAAGTCCGGGACCAGATCCTTGACCACTTCCATATGCGGCAGCGGCGTGATTTTCACTTCCTTGCCGCAATCTTCAATCGCGGTCGTGCAGGCCAGACCGTTTTTCCCGTCAATATTCATTGCACAGGAACCACAAATGCCTTCGCGGCAGGACCGGCGGAATGTCAGGGTGGCATCCTGCTCCGACTTCATCTTGATCAGCGCATCGAGAACCATCGGACCGCATTCCTCGGTGTCGATCTTGAACGTGTCGTAGCGCGGATTTTCACCGCTATCCGGATCATAGCGATAGACCTTGAACGACCGCGATGTACCATTGCTCAGCGCCTCGTGCACTTCGCCGGTCTTGCGGATCTTGCTGTTCTTCGGGAGCGTGAATGTTGCCATGTGCCTGTCTCTTGTTTCTGACCCGCGTGCCGGAATCAGCGGAAAATTCTTTGAATTCAGTCTTTCATAGCCGGTTTCGCGCTGATTTCAATGCCTGAATGACTAGTGCTTTGGGCCGTACTGCCGCAGAAATTGGGTCTACCGCTAGGCTGATAATGCGTCCTGACTGGCCCGATACCGTTGCTGTTAGGGTGCCAGTTGCGACATCCCAAAGTTTGATTTCACCCGAGCCACTGCCTGTGGCGATACGGCGACTCTGTATGC
>JBCBZY010000210.1:0-5200 GCA_039815115.1 Pseudomonadota bacterium
GATCATTTCGGGCGAACCCTTTCTGACCCCGCCGGGAGAATTGTCCGATCTGGTCGCCAGCGCGGTCACCGAAGTAACCGGTGTCGATCCCGAACTGTCCACCAGCGGAGGCACTTCCGATGCCCGCTTCCTGTCCAAAATCGTGCCGGTTGTGGAGTTTGGACTGTGCAACGCCACGATGCACAAGCTCGACGAAGCCGCGGCTATTGCCGATCTCGACCAGCTTGCGGACATCTATGCGCTGATTGTCCGGCGGGCGCTAAGCTGAAACCGGAACTTTACCGCCGCCGGCGCAGGATGATGTAGAGCGCACCTGCTCCGCCATGACGCGGATGGGCCCGCCTTACGGTTGCGATATAGGGCGCGTGGCGGGAAGCGGCGAGCCAGTCAGAAACTGCCGCCCGGATCGCACCGCGACCGCCTTCACGATGTCGTTCCTCGCTGCTCCGCGGCTTGCCCGTAATCAATAGCAAGGCGCGGTGACCGGCCGAGATGCTGAGTTCCAGCGCACTGTCCAGCCGGCCATGCGCGGATGACAGGGTATGCCCGTGCAGATCAATGGTCACATCCGGTTGCACAACGCCTTTGCTCAGGCGCCGGTCCCAGTGTCCGTCCAGCCCCGCTTTCTCCAGGATCGGGGTCTGGTCCTTCAGCGGAATGGCGCGGTGGGGTGAACCGCCAAATGTCGCAGCGGTAATCGGGCCTTTGACCTCTCGCAATTTCTTGGCGACGGGAAGAGAATCCAGCCGCCGTACCCGTTTCTGATCGAGTGGCTCCACCGTTTCGACCAGCTTTTGCCAGAGCGCCTTTTCACCGGCGGTAAGAGGCCGGTCGGACATGATTCAGTTGACCGGAGCGCCGGAAGACGCCTGCAGGCGGGCCAGCGATCCGCGCGGCAGGAAGATCAGCGCCTGGCCACGGGATGACATCCCGCCGGCAATTTCCCGCGCATCACTACCGGCGCCCCAGAACGTGTCAAACCGGTTCGTGCCCTTGATCGCGCCGCCGGTATCCTGCGCGATCCACAGTCCATCGGCGATATTATGCTCCAGATCGAGAAACACGGGCGCGCCGAGCGGAACGAACAGCCGGTCGGCTGCCACTGACGTCCGGCCAACGACCGGATGCCCCATCGCGCCCAGCGGTCCCGGACCGGTCAATTCGCGGAAGAAGATATAGCTCCGGTTTTCCCGCATGATTTTCATGCCTTCTTCGGGATTGGCACGGAGCCATTCGATAATGCCCTGCATGTTGGTCTTGCCATCCGCCAGCAGGCCCCGTTCGCGCATCACGCGGCCAATTCCCGTATAATCCCGGCCGTTTTGCCCGGCATAGCCGATCCGCATGATAGCCCCATCAGGCAAGGCGAGGCGTCCCGACCCCTGAATGTGCAGGAAGAACAATTCGATATAGTCCGCGGCCCAGGCAATCTCGAGGCCCTGCCCTTCGAGCGCGCCATCATCAATCTCCGCGCGATCGGCAAAGGGAACGAGCTTGGTGCCATCGACCTTGCCGCGGATCCGCTTGTCTTTCAACGCTTCGGAAAACAGACCCAGATCGACATCGAGCAGGCCGGGCGGACGCCTGTAGACGGGTATCTCATAGTCCGGGGTTCGCTCCCGGGATCCGGCGATCTGCGGTTCGAAATAGCCGGTCGCATAGGCCCTGCCGTCGGCAATGCGGACGGCTTCGAACTGCGTTTCGAAAAACCGGACTGCATCATTTTCGGGCCAGTCCCGCGCGGCATCACAGGCCGGTTTCCAGTCATCCCCCCGGGTCAGGCCGCTATTGTCGGTGCGCCGCACAAGCGACGGGCAGCTGGTACGGAAAGAATGGAGCGCCGGGCCAGCCTTGCTCCTTTGAATTTTGAGGGACGCGATATCCGGCCCTGCGGCAAAGCCGGCATTGATGGCGCGAACAGGCTTGGCGGCCTCGGGAGTAGGTGCAGATTCGGGAGCGGGATCAATCGTTCCGGCCGTTTGGGGCACCTGAGGTGTTTTGGCTGGAGGTCTTGATGCCGGTGCGGGCCGCGGTGCTTCAGCGGTTTGCGGTGTGCGGGCAGGTGGCGGATCCGCGGCGCGTTCCGCGCCCTCGGGAATGATCGACACCGAGCAAGCCGACAGCAGCAGGATGCCGCCGCACAGGATCGACAACCGTGTCATCGACCGTGTTGCGAAGGATGTAAGAGAACCGGTCCCGCGGGACTCAGGCTTCATCGGTTTCGTCAAGAACCCAGGCCGGGCTGGCGCTGGAAAGATCACGCATGAAAGTCCAGACGTCATGGGTGTCGACCGCATCAGACAGCGAACCGCCGATCAGCTTGCCGTCCCTGTCCTTGACGACCGCGGCGATGTCCGCATCAAAGCGTACCGTAATCCGGGCCATGGGCCGGTCATAGGATGCATCGACAATGCGCGCATCCTCGATCCGGACCAGCTCGTTGTCGAGAACTTCGCCATTGGCTTCACGAGCGTCGATGGCAGCCACGAAGCTTTCATAGACATCTTCGTCACACAGTTCCTTGAGTTCCTCGCGGTCACCTTTCCAGAAAGCTTCCAGAATCATGCCATAGGCGGCCTTGGCGCCGTCCATGAACCGGCCGGCGTCGAAATTGCGGTCAGCTGACAGGATCGCCCGCATGCCCGATTCGGCGGCCGGATCATAAATCATGGTGGGAGTGGGAGCCGGTGTTGTCGGTGCGGGTCCGATGTCAGGCACAGGCGTTTCGCGCCGGTCCGTTCCGATGCCGTCCTGTGGCCGCTTGTCCAAGCTGTTCTCTATGTTTCGCGGCGTATGCTCCTGCTCGTGGCCGGTGCGTTTTCCGAGAACCGAATAGAGTCGCAGGCCGAGAAAGGCCGCAACCATCGCCAGAAGAACTATTTCAATAGTCACGATAACTCCAATATCATTATTTCCCCCCTACATAGGCAGGAAATGGCCCAGTTTCAAATGCCTTTCGCGTTGCACACGCGCCAGTTCACCGTTTTTTGCCCGTTTAGGTAATTCAATGTGAACCATGGATGACGAAATTCGCAGGGCCTGTCCCGGCAGATCCTGCATCTTCCCCAGCGGATATCCATCATTGCCCTCCGGATAATCCCCTGCTAGGCGCGCTGCAAAAGGCGCTGTGTTTCGCGCCCGGAACAAGATGACAGATTTCCCGAAAGGACCATCCATGGTTGATGAAAATGGCAATATTACCACTCCCGACCCGGCGACCAATGGCGCTGACAGCGCTCCGCAGATCGGTGTGATCTCGCAATATGTCAAAGACCTGTCTGTCGAGAATCCCAATGCCCCCGACGTCTATCAGTGGGAAGAACAGCCGCAGATTGATGTCCAGTTCAACATTGGCGCGAACAAGGTCACGGACGAAGTGCAGGAAGTGGAGCTGAAAATCGAGGTTGTGGCCAAGGCGGATGCCGGCATCGCTTTCCAGATCGAGCTGCAATATTGCGGCCTGTTCGGACTGCGCAATGTGTCCGATGACCAGGCGCACCCGTTCCTTTTCGCCGAAGCGCCGCGACTGCTCTTTCCGTTCGCGCGAGCAGTGATTGCCGACGCGGTCCGGGATGCCGGTTTCCAGCCACTGATGCTCGAGCCGATTGATTTCACCGCCCTGTACATGCAGCAGCGCGAGCAGATGGCCGCCCAGCAGCCTGGTGAACAGCCGGTTGGAAACGCCTGACAGGCCCGGATAGGATGCGAGCATGAATCTGCTCAAATCCACCGGAACAATTGCCGGGCTGACGTTGGTCAGCCGCATATTCGGTTTCGTTCGCGACATCATTCTCGCCCGCGTGCTCGGCGCGGGCGCCGCCGCAGACGCGTGGCAACTGGCCTTTCAGCTTCCCAATATCTTCCGGCGTCTGTTCGCGGAGGGCGCCTTTTCGGCCGCATTCGTACC
This sequence comes from Pseudomonadota bacterium, assembly GCA_039815115.1. Taxonomy (GTDB): domain Bacteria; phylum Pseudomonadota; class Alphaproteobacteria; order Sphingomonadales; family Sphingomonadaceae; genus Parasphingorhabdus. The sequence goes on from JBCBZY010000210.1 coordinate 3,908, forward strand.
CCTGTTCAACCGCAAGATGGAGGAGGATGAGCAACGGTCCGCGGCGCAGAATTTCGCGATCGACGTGCTCTCCGTATTCGTTCCGATATTGCTGGTCTTTTCTGCGATCATGATGCTGGCCATGCCGGGCATCATCTGGCTGATCGACGATTTTGGCGAAGGAGGACGAACGACACCTTTCACCATCTCGCTGGCGCGGATCACTTTTCCCTATCTCGCACTGATCAGCCTGACCACCCTGTTCGCCGCAATATTGAATTCCGTCAGCCGCTTTGCTGCTGCCGCCGCCGCACCGATCATGCTCAACATCTGCATGATAACTGCGCTGTTGCTGTCCTTGTGGACAAGCGGCGGGTCCGACACCCGGCAGGCGGCCTATTTCCTCGCTATCGGCGTCGCTTCGGCAGGTCTGCTGCAGTTGCTGTGGCTCTATTACTGGGCGCGCAAGGCAGGTTTTGTCTTCGCGGTTCGGAAGCCCAAATTCACGCCGGATATCAAGGAGCTCGGCGTCCTCATTCTGCCAGCCGTATTCGGCGCCGGCATTTACCAGATCAGCCGTTTCGTCGACCTGTTCTTCCTCGGACGTCTGCCGGAGGGCAGTTTCGTCTATCTCGCCATGGCCGACCGGCTGAACCAGCTCCCGCTGGGCATTATCGGCATCGCCCTGGGTACCGCCATATTGCCGGCGCTGTCCCGGTTCATTGCCAGAGATGATCAGGCTGGAGCGCAGCGGCTGCAGAGTAACGCGATTGAGCTCGCGATGCTGCTGACCATTCCGGCCGCTCTCGCGCTTTTCTTTGCTGCGGGGCCGCTGGTCACCGCCTTTTATGTTGGCGGGAATTTCGAGGCTTCCGACGGACAGACCACGGCGCAGGTCGTCGCTGCCCTGGTCGTCGGACTGCCGGCCTATGTCCTGGTCAAGGTTCTGATTCCCGGCTTTTTCGCGCGGAAGGACACCCGGACGCCCGTTTACACCGCGGGAATATCGCTGCTGATCAACGTCACGCTCAATCTTCTCCTGATCCCAAGGTTCGGCATTGTCGGACTGGCCTTTGCCGGCGCGATTGCGGCCTGGTGCAATTGTGCGATGCTCTACACCATGCTGCATCGACGCGGTCACTATCGGATTGAACTGTCGCTGTTGCTGCGCATCCTTAGGATTACTATCTCGGCGCTCGGCATGGCTGTGGTGCTGATATATGCCGTGCCGCTGGGCGAAGGCCTCTATGATGGCAATGTCTGGGAGCGGATTGGATCCATCACAGTGCTGGTCAGCGCGGGCGGTCTTGTCTA
>JBCBZY010000181.1:0-5796 GCA_039815115.1 Pseudomonadota bacterium
GGCGATCAATCTCTTCCTTGGATAGCGATCCGGGGACGACCATGACGGGGCAGGGCAGTGATCCTGCCTCGCTGGCGGCAAAATGGGTCACCAGCGGGCCGGGAGATCCGCTCGCTGAAGCTCCCAGCACCAGGGCCGCAAGACCGTCAATTTTCTTCATCACACGGCGGACATCTTCCGGACCCTTGCCCTCTTTCACGGTGATGGAGGGGCGGATACCCGTTTCGTCAAACAGCGTGCCAGCAGCGCTGGAAACCAGCGCCTCGGCGCGGTTTTTGGCCTCTTCCTCCAGCGTTGCCTGAACCCCGCCCCAGGCGACAAAGCCCTCACTCTCAACCAGCGCCAGAATATGCAGAGCTCCGCCAGTCTTCATCGCACGACGGGAGGCAAAACGGAGTGCAACACTGGCCTCATCCGTCTCGTCAATCACCACCAGATAAGTACGCATGATTTTTCCCCGTTTGTCTGCGTATTAGTTTTACTAATGCCCTGCTTGCGATAAAAGCCTATCATATGCAAGATTTAGCCCGTTGCGCTTCGTGGCTGATTGCGCAAAACAGGCTACCATATTGATTCAGACGCAAAGGTCTCTCTTCATGCCGATCAACCTCCAGATGCCAGCCCTGTCTCCCACCATGGAAGAGGGCACATTAGCCAAATGGCTGGTCAAGGAAGGCGATGAAGTGGCGTCCGGTGATCTGCTGGCCGAAATTGAAACCGATAAGGCGACGATGGAATTTGAAGCGGTGGATGAAGGAACGATCGCCAAAATCGTGATCGCCGAAGGGACCGATAATGTCCAAGTCGGCGAAGTGATCGCGATTATCGCCGAAGAAGGTGAAGATGTGGGGGATGCTGCATCTGCGGAAGCTGCGCCGGCCCCCGCACCCAAAGCGGCGCCTGCACCGGCCAAGGAAGAACGGCGTCAGGTTGATGAAGGCTCCAATGCGCTGGGTGACAACAATCGCAAGGCTGAACCGGCACCAGCCCCCGCGTCCGCCCCGGCAGCCAAAGTCCCACAAACCGGTCCCGGTCGCGTAAAAGCCAGTCCACTGGCGCGACGACTGGCAGAACAAAAGGGCGTGGATCTGTCGGCGATCGCTGGTTCGGGTCCCAATGGCCGGATCATCAAGGCGGATATCGATGCCGCGGAAGGCGGAACCGCTCCGGTCAAAGCGGCAGCGCCTGCTCCCACAGCTGCAGCGGCACCAGCTCCGGTGGCTTTGGGTGAACATGACATACCGCATGCCGACGAAAAACTATCGGGCATGCGCAAGACCATCGCCCGGCGGCTTTCGCAGTCGATGCAGGAAGCCCCGCATATCTATCTCACCGTGGATTGCCAGCTCGATGCGTTGCTGGACTTGCGCAAGCAGCTCAACGAGAGTCTCGAGGCGCGTGGCGTCAAGCTGTCGGTCAATGACATGCTGATCAAGGCGCTGGCGATTGCGCTGGAACAGGTGCCCGACTGCAATGTTTCGTTCCTCGGCGACACTTTACGGCGTTATCAGCGACAGGACATCTCGGTCGCGGTCAGCATTCCGGGCGGCTTAATCACGCCGGTGATTACCGATGCGACCAACAAGCCGCTGTCGAAAATCGCAACCGAGATGAAAGACCTCGCCTCCCGCGCGCAGGAAGGCAAGCTCAAGATGCACGAATATCAGGGCGGCACGGCCAGCATCTCGAACATGGGCATGATGGGCATCAAGCACTTCACTGCCGTCATCAATCCGCCGCAGTCGATGATCCTGGCCGTAGGCGCCGGCGAGAAGCGGCCGCATGTGGTCGACGGCGCGCTGACCACCGCGACAATGATGACCGTCACCGGCAGCTTCGACCACCGCGCGATTGATGGCGCGGACGGGGCGAAATTGCTGGCCGCGTTCAAGACGCTGGTCGAGATGCCGCTGGGGATGCTGGCTTGAACGTGAAGTCTTCAGTTCTATCAATCCTGGGACTGCTGGTATCAGCACTAGTCGCTGCTCTGCCCTATTGGATCACTGCACCGGGAATTAGCGAAAATTGGCTCGATTTTAGTCCCTACCATTTTGTTTTGGCACTAACAGGAGTTGTGTTGGTGGGTTTACCGATTGGCCTTTTAGTTTTGCTTTTTTTGAGAAGAACAAGGCGACTAACGGCTATCAACCTTTTTCTCGCAGCAGTTAGTAGCGCTGTTTTCTTATCAATTGCGCTGATTGTGCTTTTCGGAACATTTTCCATTATCTTCGTTCCAGGAATCCTGCTGGCGGCGATCTGTATGGCATTATGGTCATCAAAGTTCGTTCTCCCTCACAACAATAATTTCAATGGAGGTCAGTGAATTGACAACTACCTACGACCTTATCGTTCTCGGTTCCGGCCCCGGCGGCTATGTGGCGGCGATCCGGGCGGCTCAGCTGGGGCTTAAGACCGTGATTGTCGAGCGGGAAAATCTCGGCGGGATCTGTCTCAACTGGGGCTGCATTCCGACCAAGGCGATGCTGCGATCGGCGGAAGTCTTCCACAATATGAAGCACGCTGCGGACTATGGTCTGGTGGCAGAGAAGATCAGCGCCGATCTCGATGCGGTGGTCAAACGCTCGCGCGGGGTGGCAAAGCAGCTGAATCAAGGCGTCACCGGTCTGATGAAGAAGAACAAGATCGACGTCGTCATGGGCGATGGCAAGATTACCGCGCCGGGCAAGATGACGGTGAAAACCGACAAGGGCGAGGAAGAGCTGGAAGCGAAGAACATCATCATCGCCACCGGTGCCCGCGCCCGCGATCTGCCCTTTGCCAAGGCCGACGGCAAGCGCATCTGGACCTATCGCCACGCGATGACACCGCCGGAAATGCCGAAAAAACTGCTGGTCATCGGGTCCGGCGCGATCGGGATCGAGTTTGCGAGCTTCTACAATGATATGGGCGCCGAAGTGACCGTGGTCGAGATGCTCGACCGGATTGTTCCGGTAGAAGACGAGGAAATCTCCAAATTCCTCGAAAAATCGCTGAAAAAGCAGGGAATGACGATCATGACCGGGGCTGGCGTGAAAAGCATTGATGTCAGCGCCAAAGGCGTCAAAGCCGAGATTGAGGACAGCAAGGGCAAGAAGGCCAATCAGGATTTCAGCCATGTGATTGTCGCAGTGGGTATCCAGCCCAATATCGAGACCATCGGTCTGGACGAACTCGGAGTCGAGCCGGATGAGCGGTTCCACATCAAGACCGACGCCCATTGCCGGACCAATATTGCAGGCATTTATGCGATTGGCGACTGTACCGCCGGTCCGTGGCTAGCCCACAAGGCCAGCCATGAAGGCGTGATCGCCGCCGAAACCATTGCAGGCGGTCATCCGCATGCGATGGATGTGAACAATATACCGGGCTGTACATATTGCCATCCGCAGATTGCCAGCGTCGGCCTGACCGAAGCGAAGGCCAAAGAAGCGGGACATGATGTTAAAGTCGGAAAATTCCCGTTTATCGGCAATGGCAAGGCGATTGCGCTCGGCGAAACCGAAGGTTTTATCAAAACCGTGTTCGACGCGAAAACCGGGGAATTACTGGGCGCGCACATGATTGGCGCGGAAGTGACCGAGCTGATCCAGGGCTATACGGTCGGCAAGACGCTGGAAACCACCGAAGCGGAACTGATGAATACCGTCTTCCCGCACCCGACGCTCAGCGAGATGATGCATGAAAGCGTGCTCGATGCCTATGACCGGGTCATGCACATCTGAGGGTAAGGAAAGGGGGCATTGCGCCCCCTGACCTCAATATTCAGCAGGCTCGTTGAGGCGAGAGCGCTTTTGACTGTCGCCGCCGATAGCGCAGCGCGCCACCGACAAGGCCGAAACCGCCGATCATCATCATCCAGGTTCCTGCTTCCGGAACGGCACCAGCAACAGCAAGATCCACTGTGGCCACGCCAAATTGTTCCCCTCCAAGATCCGGCGCTCCAAAGACTGTTGTCAGTCCTCCTGCAGCTGCATCTGTCAGGAACAAGTTGAGGCTGTCGTCAAACGTGAACAAATCAATGGTCCCCGGTGTCCCGCCATTCATGGTGACCGTCGAACTCAGAATCGATGTTGCCGTATCAATCACGAAATCGCTGTATGTGACCGACATGCCCCCGGCGCTGAAGGTCAGACCCGACCCGGCATGCAAGATCATCGCGTCCCCGGTGCCATCATCAACAGTGCCGCCAGTAATCGCAAAAGTAGCAACCGGCAACGCCCCGCCGGTATCAATCATCGCGGTGCCGAATGGCGTGAGCGTGAGGCCTAGCCCGGTCAAGGCATCAAATGCCGTCACCTCGACATCGGTCTGGTTGCCGATTATCGTCGCGGCCTGAACTCCGGCGACCGGTAACGCACCGAGCGCCAGAACCACCGCACATTTGAATGCCGTGGCTGATTGCATGATTTTTTGCATAGTCTACTCCATGGTTAGAGCCGGGGAGCAGAGCAGGAGCTCCGCCCTTTCCGGACAGATAACCCCCTGGATTTGTGCGTGCGTCCACGCATTCCCAGAAAACAGGGAAAAGCGACTGCAGTGTGACAAAAGCGGTCATTGGTGCGTATCGCAGGGCAAAGTGACGTCGCATCTGGCTTGCACCGGGTCTTTGGCCTATGAATCAGGCGCAAAAGAGAGACTCCAGAGAGCAGGAATCGGCAAATATGGCCAAAGGCACCCATGACTATGAAGACGATCCGCGGAACCAGAATATCCTGATCAATGTGAACGGGGTCATGACCCCGCGCGCGGAAGCGGTTGTGTCGGTATTTGACAGCGGTTTCATGCTGGGCGACGGCGTCTGGGAGGGGCTGCGCGTCCACAATGGCAAGATCGCCTTTCTCGAGGCACATCTCGATCGACTCTACGAAGGCGCCAAAGCCATCGCGATGGATATTGGTGTTTCCAGAGAGTCACTTACGGACAGGGTTTACGAAACAGTGGGAATAAATGAGATGGATTCCGAGCCGGGCGTCCATATCCGGCTCATGGTGACCAGGGGTATCCGGTCGACGCCTTATCAGGACCCCAGGGTGGTCATCTCGCCTGCAACCATTGTCATTATCCCGGAATATAAACAAGCCCTGCCGAGCACTGTAGAAAATGGCATAAGGCTGTTTACGGTTCATGTGCGTCGCGGAGATCCGGCGGTTCAGGATCAGAAACTCAACTCGCATAGCAAGCTCAACTGCATCACTGCCTGTATCCAGGCTACACAGGCCGGTGCCGACGAAGCTCTGATGCTGGATCCACAAGGCTTTGTGGCTACCTGCAACAGCACGCATTTCTTTATCGTCCGCAAAGGCGAGGTCTGGACATCCTCAGGTGACTATTGCCTGGGCGGCATCACGCGGAGCAACGTCATTCGATTGTGCCGCGAAAATGATATTCCGGTTTTCGAGAAAAATTTCTCGCTGACCGATGTCTATGGTGCCGACGAAGCCTTTGTGACAGGAACATTTGCCGGCGTGGTGCCTGCGACCGAAGTTGATGGTCGCGTTCTCACCAAGGGCAGGGGCCAGATGGTCAACTACTTGCAAAACCTGTATAAATCACTGCTGGAAGCGGACACGGCGTCATGACGTCAGATGATGTTTCGGCTCCGGTGCGGATCGCCATGTGGTCCGGACCCCGCAATATTTCGACGGCGATGATGCGCAGCTTTGGCGGCCGCCAGGACACATATGTGACCGACGAGCCCTTTTATGGCGCATTTCTGAAAGACACCGGGGAACCGCAGCCAATGGCGGATCAAATTATCGCTGATATGGATTGCGAGTGGCAGTCAGTCGCTGAGAC
>JBCBZY010000032.1:0-14271 GCA_039815115.1 Pseudomonadota bacterium
GCCCACATCCAGCGGATCTCATGCCCAAAACGGTGGTTCCAGTAGTAGCAAAACTCCACAGAAAGAAACAGAAGTGCGAGCATTGCAATGCTGTTCACTTCAAGGGTCATGATCCGGTATTCATAGGCCCAGAAAAGGATCCCGGCGAAAATACCGGCGGTAAAAATATCGATGACGCGTTTGAGTATTGTGACACCAAATGATGCGGCTGCTTCGGCCCAGGGGTAATTTTCCTTACGTCGGAAAATGATCCAGGCAGCTTCCATCAAAACCAGCAGAGCGAGAAAGGCAATGATACCCATTTTGCCTTCGTAAGTTCCAAATTCCACTTTTATCTCCTGTGCTCTCACCCGGTGAACGGAAAGATGCGGTGCCGGCGGGTCGGGGAGGGACGGGTCCAGCCGGCACCGCGATTCAGACTGGGGCTAACCCCGAATGCGCGCTCTCATCTGTTCGCGCTGCCTGGCCTGAATGTCCGCAAGCGTTTCCATCTGTGATCTGCTCAGGATCCGGGAAAGCTTGCTGTTGGTGTCGTCCCGCTGAGCGGACATCTCGCTGCGCAGGGCACGCATTTGACGAAAGCTCAGATTCGGTTTTTCGGAGCGGGAGATGCCGTAGCGATCTATTATGCCCTTCTGCTTTTGCATGCTCGACCGCAATATGGGTTGCACCTGCTCCTTCTGGGCATCGGTGAGTTTAAGTTGCCGGCTGATATCGGCGATGCGCTGCTCCAGCTGCTGTTGCTGACCTTCCGTTATCGTGCGGTCTTGCGCCTGTGCGGTACCAGGAAATGCCATCATCATTGACAGGGCAATCCCGGCAGCCACTATTCCGTTCACTGTCCAGAGAAACTTCGAAAACATATATTGCATTGTCTAACTCCATTGTCTCGCCTGACCTTTTCAGGCGGTTCGGAGCCTTAGACGTCGGCACGGCTGCAAATATTCCCGGCGGGACAAAAAAATTTGCCGGTCAGCGACAATGACCCGTTTTGCGCCCGGTGCGGACATGCGGGGATATGCGCGTCCATCCAGTTCGAAACGTGTATCTGGCCACCCCCCAATGAAAAGAGGTTGCCCGTCGCTTGACGGACAACCTCTGAACATGGGTCAGCGGTTGGAAGTGCCGCTGCCGGGTTGCCTGACGGTTAAATCAGATTTGCCCCCCGAACGGATTTTTCCGACCCCTGTGCTGAACCATGAGACATCGGACCACCTCCTTTCGCTTGTTGATAAGATACGAACTGTTGCATTGTACATACTCCGCTGTTCGATGTTCACAGGTGTGAATCATATCCTGAATCCTGACAAGACTTGAAATAAATTAATTTGCTGTCACAATTGCGCGTTCCGGCATTTCGCCCCGTTCGGGTCAGCGTGCAGATGGCCGGCAATCTTCTACAACACGATTGAACTCTGGCCAGATTGGCACCGCAAGCGACTGCAATCCGCCGGTCTCGACGGCAAAGCGTCCGCGCGAGAAAATGATGCGGTCCATCATGAAGTCCGCAGGATCGACGGAAATGGCTACATAGGGCTGCGGGCCGCCGCTATTGTTCGCGGCATAGCTTTGCAGACCGGAGCTTGCGCGCAAGGTCATTTGCGTGCCGGTGCCGGAAACCTGACCGGTCCGGGACAGGAACAGCCGCCCGCGGTTTTTGTCACAGCGGATAATGAACGTCGCATCACTGCCCGGTTCTCCGAACAGCGCCAGCGAACCGCGCGCATCGGTACGATAGACCCAGCTGCCTTGCGAAAGCGGCCAGTCTCGCCAGTCTCCGGCGAGCGGTTCCGGTGCCGGCGGAGGTGGAGGCGGGGCAGCAGCGGCCTGAACCAGGGCTTCCGTGACCACCGGTGCGGCTTGCGGCGCCTGAGTTTCGGGCGGTGCGGCCGAACAGGCGGACAGGGCGATGAAGGCGGCAAAGGTCGCAATAACCGGGCGAATGATTCTCATGGATTGAAATATGGTCAAAAGCCCGGGCTTCGGCTAGTCCCATTTTGCCATGACAGAAAATAATTCCCGCCCGGGCAAAACCGCTCCTCCAGTACTGCCGGGAGCGCACAAGACCCCAGGATCCAGGTCAGGGCGATTGCGTGTCGACCAGATGCTCGTCGAGCGTGGTCTCGCCGAGAGCCGGGCCAAGGCCCAGGCCTATGTCATGGCCGGGCTGGTCTCGGTCGCCGACCAGAAAGTTGACAAGCCAGGTCAGAAGTTTCCGGCGGACGTCAAGCTCGATCTCAAGGGCAAGGACCATCCCTGGGTCTCGCGCGGGGGACTCAAACTGGATCATGCGCTGGATCATTTCGGTCTCGACGTGACCGGCGTGACTGCGATGGATGTCGGCAGCAGCACCGGCGGATTTACTGATGTTTTGCTGACCCGAGGTGCGGCGAAAGTCTATGCCGTGGATAGCGGGACCAACCAGCTGGCCTGGAAATTGCGGCAGGACGACCGGGTGGTGGTGCACGAGCAGACCAGCGCCCGGATATTGACCAAGGAGCATATTCCCGAACCGGTCGACCTGATCGTGTGCGATGCGAGCTTCATCTCGCTCACCAAGGTTCTGGAGCGGCCGCTGACATTTGCTGCCCCCGGCGCGGAGCTGATGGCGCTGATCAAGCCGCAGTTCGAGGCTGAACGGCACGAAGTGGGCAAGGGCGGTGTGGTGCGCGATGCGGATGTTCACCAAGCGGTTTGTACCAAAGTGGAAAGCTGGCTCGCGACGTCCGGCTGGCCCGTGGGCGGCATCACCACAAGTCCGGTCACCGGACCCAAGGGCAATGTGGAGTTTCTGATATCAGCCCGCTTGCCAAGTTCCGGTTGAACCCTTAGCGGATAGGCATGACAACGGTAGTGAAAGACGGAATCGCATCGCCGGTTACGCTCGCCGACGAAGGCGGGTTTGACATGGAACAATTCGGGCGGGAGAGCCTGGAGTGGATCACCGGACACTATGATCATTTGATCATCGCCGTCATCGTGGCTGTCACAGCGTTTCTGATATTGAATGCCATCAAGCGGCACCTGACGAAACTGGCGGAAAAACGTGACAATGATGCCGGCGCGACGTCATTGGCGTTGCGCGTGGTTTCCCGGACTGGCGTGTTTTTCCTGCTGGCGCTGTCGATCGAGATGGTGGCCGGGCTGGCGGAAGCGCCGGACCAACTGGCCAGCATTATCGATCTGATATTTTTCATATCGCTGGTGTTTCAGTCCGCCATCTGGCTTCGCGCGATTATCCTGGGCTTGCTGGATCACCGGATCAGTACATCCGGCCGCGGCCAGGCCGAGCTGCAAAATGCCAGGAGTCTGATCAGGCTTCTGGTCACCATCGCGCTGGCCGTGATCGCAGCAGTGATTATTCTGGACAATATCGGAGTCAACGTCACCGCGCTGGTCGCGGGTCTGGGTGTCGGAGGTATTGCCATCGGTCTGGCGGCACAGGGAATATTCTCCGATCTGTTCGCGGCCCTGTCGATCATTTTTGACAAGCCGTTCCGCAAGGGTGACTCCATCATGTTCGACGATTTCGATGGTCAGGTTGAGGCCACGGGTCTTAAGACCACACGTCTGCGCAGCATTACCGGTGAACAGGTGATCATCTCCAATACCAACTTGCTGGACAAGCAGGTGCGCAACTTGACCGGGCTCCCGAAAAGGCGGATCCGCTTCCCGATCGGCGTGACCTACCAGACGACGCCGGAACAGCTGGATGCGATACCGGACATGTTCCGGTCGATTGTCGAGGAACATGGATTTCGATATGTGCGCTGCGGATTTATCGGTTTTGGGGGCAGCTCGCTCGACTTCCGGATGGAGTTTGAGATTTTCAGCTCGAAATGGGATGACATTTTTTCGGGTCGGCACGCAATCGGCCTCGCCATCGTCTCACGATTTGCCGCAGAAGGTATAGAATTTGCCTATCCCACGCAAATGAACTTTACCGCAGCACCCGATGGCACGGCGATTATGCCTTTCTCCGAGCCCGGTTCCGAATAGCCGGGTACCAGACCAAATAGCGCAAGCCCGGGCTGCCGTAACGTCAGGACCAGTAGCAAAGAAAAACCTTGTCACAAGGCGGTTGTGCGAAGACAATGCGCGCCAATTTCGACTCTGATTTCATAACATAAAGGACATACTCATGCGTGATGCAGTCATCGTTTCCACTGCCCGGACCCCGATTGGCCGGGCCTATAAGGGCGCATTCAACATGACCCTCGGCCCCACATTGGGCAGCTATGCCGCCAAGGAAGCGGTCGCCCGCGCCGGTATTGACCCGGGCACGATTGATGATGTGGTCTGGGGCAGCGCGCTGCAACAGGGCTCGCAAGGCACCAATCTCGCGCGTCAGGTTGCGCTGCGCGCCGGTTTCCCGATCGAGGTCGCCGGGATGACGGTGGACCGCCAGTGCTCGTCGGGCCTGATGGCCATTGCCACGGCCCATGCGCAGGTTGTGGTGGACCGGATGGAAGTGGTTGTTGGCGGTGGTCAGGATTCGATCTCGACTGTCCAGACCCCGGAAATGCGGGTCCAGCCCGACAAGGCGCTGGTCGCGATGCATGACGACATCTACATGCCGATGCTGCAGACTGCGGAAGTGGTTGGCGAACGCTATGGCATCAGCCGTGAAGAATGTGATGAATATGCCCTCCAGTCTCAGCAGCGCACCGCTGCGGCACAGGAAGCCGGCAAGTTTGACGACGAAATTTTCGAAGTCACCACCACCATGGGTGTGCAGGACAAGGAAACCAAGGAGATCTCCACGCATGAGATCACCGTCAGCAAGGATGAAGGCAACCGTCCTTCGACCACGCTGGAAGGTCTCCAGGGTCTCAAGCCGGTTCTCGGTCCGGACAAGATCGTGACCGCCGGGAACGCCTCCCAGCTGTCCGATGGCTCTTCGGCCAGTGTCGTGATGGAAGCCGGTGCGGCTGAAAAAGCCGGCCTCAATCCGCTGGGCCGTTTTGTCGGCATGGCGGTTGCCGGTACCAAGCCCGACGAAATGGGCATCGGGCCGGTCTTTGCGATTCCCAAGCTGCTCGAGCGGTTCAACCTGAAGATGGACGATATCGGACTGTGGGAACTGAACGAAGCCTTCGCTGTGCAGGTGCTTTACTGTGCTCAGAAGCTGGGCATTCCGAATGAGATCCTCAACGTCAATGGCGGATCAATTTCGATCGGTCACCCCTATGGCATGACCGGTGCGCGCTGCACCGGCCACGCCCTGATCGAAGGCAAACGCCGCGGCGCCAAATATGCTGTCGTCACCATGTGTATCGGTGGCGGACAGGGCGCAGCAGGATTGTTCGAAATCCTCTGATCACCGGAACACTCTTCAGGGCTGGCGAATTTTCGCCGGCCCTTTTTCTTTCAAGCAAACAAGGAATTATCTCATGGCAGCAGTAGGCGTCATCGCAATCCTGACCGTAGCCGAAGGCAAGAATGCCGATTTCGAAGCGGCATTTTCCGAACTGATGGATGCCGTTCGCGCGAACGAACCGGGCAATGAATTTTATTCGGTGTTCCGGAGCAAGGATAACCCGCAGGAATATAAAGTGCTCGAACGCTATGTCGATCAGGCCGCGCTGGATGCGCATGGCCAGTCCGAACATTTCAAGGCCAGTGGCCCGAAACTGGCACCCTGTATGGCGGCAGCGCCAGTGATTGAACGGCTCGACGGCATTTAAGCCAGCCGCTCCCGGGGCACAGACTGGTCGTTTGTCACGGGCGGGGTCGCCCCATTTTGGGCAATTTAAGTCAAGTCGAAATTAACGATTTTTTACGGTTCGCCGATTTATGGTCATGTGTGTGGGGACATTGTTGGTCAAAAATGGGCATTTATGCAGAACAATTCTATCCACAAAGCGCAGACAGAGCCAGCGGGCGATAACCGTGCGGCACCCCGTCAGAAACTGCTTTTGCGAACCGCCAAACTGGTCGCTGATGACTGGGAACTGATCTGCGTCGTCCGCGACGTGTCGGTTACCGGTCTCAAGGTCAAGCTGTTCCAGCAGATCCCGCATATCAACCAGTGCGAACTGGAATTTGCGAACGGTTCCCGTTTTCCCATTCGCAAGGTCTGGGAAGAAGGAGGCCATGCCGGCTTCACCTTCACCGAAGAAGTCGATCTGGCCGAAATTGTCAGCCTGTCATTTGACAATTTCCCCAAGCGCTCGCTCCGCATCAATATCGGCTTCAATGCGCGAATCAGCTCCGGCCGGTCCGCGCTCGCGGCCCAGCTGCTGAATATTTCGCAAAGCGGTATCTGCATTGCATGCGATGGCGAGCTGCCCAAGGGGGAGAAACTGTTCATCCGCTGTGGTGACCTGCCGGCCCTTAATGGCCAATTGCGCTGGTCTCGCGACGGGTATCACGGCATCATGCTGTCCCAGCCGCTCAGCCTGGAAGATCTGGCGAAATTCTCGGAGCATCCCCGCAGCAACTGATTGCTGCCGCATCGCTACATGTGGTCATCGGCGCTTTGCCGTGATTCTAGCCTTTGAGTTGGGCACCTTGAGCTGGTGTCTTGTCCGGCTTGGCGGCCAGGGACAGATTCTGGACAATAGGCTGCCATTTGGCTTCGGCGCGCCGACGGGCGAGATAGGTATCCAGACCGATCTGCAGCGCGACCAGCATGTAGACAAACGGCTGATAGGCCACGCCGACAAACAGGGCCCCGGTGAGATAAATGATCTGCCCGTTCTGCAAGGCCAGCGCGAGCGGGGCGACCCATTGCTCGCTTTCCTTCTTCGACTTCAGATAGCGCCGACGCAGGATTTCCATCCGCCAGACGCCGCCGACATGGATGAACAGCCACAGCGCGAGGCCCGGGAAGCCCTGCTCGCCGAGCATCTCGAAATAGCTGCTGTGGAACGCGCGGCTCTCGTCGACAATTTCAACCGGACCGTCATCTTCCAGTTCATATTCCAGCTCTTCCTCTTCCTGGCTGTCATCCTCTGCCAGCTCATAGGTCAGCTTGTTGATACGGTAGACATCAAAGCCGCCGCCAAACGGGTTCTGCTTGGCATATTCCCAGGTCCATTCCCATACGGCGATACGTGTCGAGGCCGATTCATCCGCCTTGTAATTCTGAATCGTTGACATGCGGTCGGTGAAGCTTTGCGGCAGGAACGGAATGGCCATCAGGCCGAGGGTGACAGCCATGCCCGCATAGACAAAGCGATAGCGGGCGAAGCGCAGCTGCAGCACGGCGAGGACGGCGATGCAGACCAGACCGGTACGGGCCTGCGTCCCGATCGGGATCAGCAAGGCGGCGAACACCAGGGCATAGCTGAACAGTTTCACGCGCCAGTCCGGCGGGAAGATCGTGCCGTGATTGGCCAGCCACAGGATCAGCGGGATGATGCAGATCGCAACCATCGAGATGATCGAGCCTTCATAGAGCCCGGCATTGTCGTCGATGAGCAGCACCAGCACGCCGTAACCGCCACCAGAAGCAAGCGTCTTGATTCCGCCGGTGATGATCAGGGCCGCTGCGCAGAGCACCATGAACAGCGCCAGCGCTTCCAGCCGGAGCCTGGTTTTCAGGGTCAGTGGCAGGAATATCGCAAAGATCATCGCTTTCCAAACCCAGTCCCACTTCGCCCAGGCCGCTTCGGGGACAGCGGCCTGCAAGGTCGTATAGCCACAATAGATCAGCAACAGCACCATCGCGCCCTGGCGGACGGAGAAGCGGCTGTCCTTTTTGTCGTCGGCGACCATGTAACCGAGAAACGCCATCGCGAAGACGATCAGCGACACCGGCACGGAATTGAGCATGAAATAGCTAAGCCGCTGCGGTGCGATAATGTCGACATAGGCATAGATGAGGGTGAACAGGAACGGCCGCTTGAAAGCCAGCAGCAACAGTGCGGCCAGATATCCGACAAAGACGAGATCACGCATCGGCGTCATCCTGCCATGAACCAGCCTTGCGACCAGCGGCGAAACCGCTGGGTTCCGGATCGCGCTCGGGTGGATCCTCGACGTCGAGATCGGGACGATGGATCAATCGCCAGGCCGCGATGAGCAGCAGACCGTGAGTCAGCGCGATGGAAAAATTGTCGATCATGCGGCGTTCCGGGCTTTCCCGTTGGGATCACAAAAACAGCAGACAAATGTCCGCATATATCAGACGCG
Organism: Pseudomonadota bacterium; assembly: GCA_039815115.1. GTDB lineage: Bacteria > Pseudomonadota > Alphaproteobacteria > Sphingomonadales > Sphingomonadaceae > Parasphingorhabdus. The sequence continues at coordinate 8,140 of JBCBZY010000032.1, forward strand.
ATACAGGCTTTGGGTTGACGGGACGTTAATCCTTTTCAGGCACAGAATTGCGCCATGACACGCATCCTGCACGTTCTGGATCACAGCTTGCCGCTGCACAGCGGCTATTGTTTTCGCACGCGCGCGATCATGAAATCCCAGCTCGCCCATGGACTGGAGGTTGCCGGTGTAACCGGGGTCCGGCAGGATCAGCACGGTTTCGAGCCAAGCGGCCCATTGGAACAGGTGGACGGCCTGTCCTTTTTCCGGACGCTGGCCGATGTCCACGGTCCCTCTCCGATCCGCGAATGGCGGGAGATTTCGGTCTTTGCCGACCGCATCGCGGAAGTCGTGGAGGAATGGCAGCCGGATGTGCTCCATGCCCATTCGCCGGTTCTGACTGGCCTGGCTGCGCTGCGTGTGGCTCAGCGCACCGGATTGCCGCTGCTCTATGAAATCCGCGCTTTCTGGGAAGATGCAGCGGTTGGCAACGGAACGGGCCGGGAGGGTAGCCCGCGTTACTGGCTGACCCGTCAGCTGGAAAACCATGTGATCCAGTCTGCCGATGCGATCGCGGTCATCTGCGAGGGATTGAGAAACGACCTCGTCAGTCGCGGGACCGCGCAGGAAAAGATCACGATTTCGCCCAATGGCGTTGATCTCTCGCTATTTGGGAAGCTGCCGGAAAAGGATGGCGGGTTGTCCGCAGAGTTGGGTCTCGAGGACAAGACCGTACTGGGCTTCATCGGCAGCTTTTATGACTATGAAGGCATTGATGATCTGATCGCTGCCATGCCCGCTTTGCTGGCCGCCTGTCCGGATGTGCATTTGCTGCTTGTCGGCGGCGGTCCGATGGAAAAGCAGCTCAAGGCGCAAGTCGCCGATTCTGCCGCTGCTTCCGCAATCAGTTTTGTCGGCCGGGTGCCCCACGAGGAAGTGGACCGCTATTACGGCCTGATGGATGTCATGGTCTATCCGCGCAAATCGATGCGGCTGACGGACCTCGTGACGCCGCTCAAACCGCTGGAAGCTATGGCCCAGGGACGGCTGGTTGCCGCGTCGGATGTCGGGGGGCACAAGGAGCTGATAGCGGACGGGAAAACAGGGTTGTTGTTCCCGGCAGGAAATCCGGAAAAAATCGCCGAAAAACTGGCCGAATTGATCAATTCACGTTCGCAATGGGGTCAAATCATTGAAAACGGGAAGAAATTTGTTGCAGCGGATCGTAACTGGTCGTCAAACATTTTGCGTTACAATCCTGTTTACCAAAAGCTGATTGCCAGCCGCACGCTGGTAAAGGCAGCCTGATCGACCCGTTTTTAAATGGGTTGTGGTGGAGATAATTGTGGAAGAGTTTGAACAGAGTTACCTGCGTTTCAAGGACCCCGCTCTCGCGGTGGTTGGCGGCATTGGTGCTGCCCTCGTAATCGCAACCCTGCCACATGTGTATCTCGAAAATCTTGTTGGCCTGACCGGCCTTTCCGAAATCGTTCCTGCGGCTGCACCGCCGCTGGGAAATACGGCCCGAAGCCTAATCGCGATCGCAGCGGGTCTGGTTTCGGCATCCGCCATTTACTTCATTCTTAATCGCAAGGGGGACCCGGACATGGGTGTTGCACTCAGAGAACAGATTATCGCCAGTGAAGCCGAACAGGCTGAACGGGACCTGGAAGCCGAGGCCGGGAAAAGCCGTTTCTCCATGCCGAAACTGGCGTTCAATGCCAAATCCCTGACGCGGTTTCTGAAAAAGCCGAAAAAGAAGCCGGCGGAGAAAAAGGTAATGGATCTTGCGGATCTGCCGATGTTGCGCGACGGGGATAGTCATCCTGATGCCCCGCCCCGCCGTCCTATTTTTGCCGATTCCGATCTGGGCACGCCGCTCGCGGCCGAGATCCCGCAATTTGAACAGGCCCCGGTCGAAGAGCCAGCGCCGGTAATGGAGCAGGTTGCTGCTGCCATGCCTACTGTTGAGACGGCCGCTGAAGAGCCGCTGGAATTGCAGCAGCCGCTGGCGCCGCAAGCGACGCCAGAACCAGCTGTCGAAACTGCTGCTGCAGAACAACAGGATCTGTCCGGACTGTCAGTTTCCCAACTGGCAGATCGACTGGAATTCAGCCTGCGCCGCCTGCAACAGCTGGAGCTCGCGAGCCGCAGCGTGGAATCTGTGGTTGCGGCCAAGGAAGCTGCCGAGCCAGCGTCTTCTCCGGTACAAGAGTCTGTTTCGGATCAGCCGGTCGAGGTCGCTGATCCCGCGCAACCTGCTCTTAAATCGGTAGATTCAGTGCCCGCACCTGACCGGAACCCCCGGCAGGCCGACATGGACGCTGCGCTGAAGGCCGCTTTGGGCACGCTGGAACGGATGACCGCTCAGCGCTGACCCACAGGATCGATAATCGCCAGAATTTCGACCTGACAGGACTGTCCGGCCTCGGGTGAGGTCGGGATGATCAGCAGATCAGCCACAAAATGGCCGTCCAGATCGAAATCATGGTCAGTCAGTGCTGTGCCCGCTTCGGCGAAAACGGGTTGCTGAGAGCAAGAAGGCGGACTGATTTCAAAACAATATCGCGTGCCGGAAAAGGTAATGCTGGCCCAGGGCCGTTCACGCAGCAGCCGAATGCGACATGCTGGCTGCATCAGTTCCCGGAGCCCGGCGATCAGCTGCTCGGCCAGCCTGTCCCTGGCAGGGCGAGGTGATGCTGTCCTGTCAACCATCATCACTCCGCCATTTGTTCATGAAATGTTCTACTCTTTGCGATACCGCGGAACCTGGTTGGCGGCCATTGCGCAGGTCTTCGACAAAACGGGGATCGCGCACGGATAGCCGTCCGAACTTGGTCCAGGGCATGTCGGTCTCGCGCAGAAATTTTTCGATCTCTCTCAACAGGTGCATCATGTTTCTCCTTTCAGCTGCTTCAGCGCTCTTTGCTCGACTCGATTCGATAGGGAAATTCCTGTCTGATTTGTAATTTCCTACTTGTCTAGGAAAAATCCTACTGCTACAGATATCGGCATGACAACCGATCTCGTCCCTGCTGACCCGCGCGCCCGGCTCGACCAGCTGATCCGGACCCAGGGGGATGACTATGCCTCCATGTCCCGGTTTCTGGGCAAGAACCCGGCCTATGTGCAGCAGTTCATAAAACGCGGCACACCGCGCCGGCTGGCTGAGGATGATCGGCGCAAACTGGCGAAATATTACCGGGTCTCCGAAAGCGAACTGGGTGGACCAGCAATGGCCGGGCGGAGCCGCAGGTCAGACGCCAGCGCCAAAGGCCTCGTGCGCATTCCGCAATTGCAGATCGAGGCATCTGCCGGACCTGGTTCGCTGGCGGAAGAGGACCAGCCGGACGGCAATATGGCCTTCGGCCCGGAATGGCTGAAAAAGTTAAACGTCGATCCCGCAAAATTGTCGATCATCCGGGTCGATGGCGACTCGATGGATCCGACATTATGTGATGGTGATGACATCATGGTCGATCATCGCGCTGCCGAATTGCCTCTGCGGGACGGCATTTATGTGCTGCGGATGGATGACGTTCTGCTCGTCAAGCGCATCGCCCTGCGCCCGGACGGGCGGCTGTCAATCCGCAGTGACAATAGCCAGTACCCTGACTGGGAAGATGTCGATGTCGCAGATACGCGGATCATCGGCAAAGTAATCTGGACCGGTCGGCGTCTTTGAACCGCCATCTTTAATCCTCCAGCAGTCCTCTCCTTTTCAAGGCTTGCATCTCCGGCAATCCCTCTCCAAATAGCTCAGCATGACAGACGCTCCCTTGAAAGCCGTGATCATTCCGGTGACCCCGCTCCAGCAAAATTGCACGCTGCTCTGGTGCACGAAAACCAACAAGGCTGCGCTCAGCGACCCCGGCGGCGATCTCTCGCGGCTCAAGGCAGCGGTCGAGGAACATGGGGTGGATCTGGAAAAAATCATCATCACCCACGGCCATCTCGATCATTGCGGGCAGGCGGGCATGCTGGCCGAGGAACTGGGGCTGCCGATCGAAGGACCGCATGAAGACGACCGCTTCTGGATCGATCAGCTGGACGGCGATGGCGCGCGCTATGGCATGGTAGCCAAAAGTTTTGAGCCCGACCGCTGGCTGAAAGATGGCGATCAGGTGACGGTAGGCGATCTCGTTCTCGACGTTGTTCACTGCCCTGGACACACGCCCGGACATGTGATTTTCTACCACGCGCCGTCGAAACTGGCGGTTGTCGGGGACGTGATTTTCCAGGGCTCGATTGGCCGCACCGATTTTCCGCGCGGCAATCATCAGGACCTGATCGATGCAATCACTCAGAAGCTGTGGCCGCTGGGCGATGATGTCACTTTCATTCCCGGACATGGGCCGACCAGTCAGTTCGGCTATGAGCGCAAGACCAACGCTTTTGTCGCTGACGATGTTCTGGCTGCGCGCTAGCGGAGCGGACGCATGATCGGCCGCTTAATCCAGATCGGGATGCTCGCCTTTGTTACGATTCTCGGTCTCGCCGGCGGCAAGCTGGCGGCACAGGATCCGGCAAATCCCGGCTTGCAATCTGATCTTGAGGAAATGCTGCGCTGGTTCCCCGGGACTTATGACAATCACCGGCAGGTCTATCGCCAGGCAGTAGACAAGATCGAGCCCGAACTGCGGCAGCGGCACACCAATCACGTCTTTTCGCCGCTGCATATCACCGGCATCCCGGGTCGCACACTCTATGCCCAGCAATATCAGCATTATGATCCGAAGGACCTGTATCGGCAGCGCATCTATTCCTTGGAAGTGGATGAGGCAGAACAGGCCATCAAGCTCACTATCTACACGCCAAAAGACCCCAGCCGCCTGACCGACGCGCATCTCGACCCGTCAAAAGTGGCAGACATGACCGCTGACGATTTCATCCTGAAACCGGGATGTGAGGTTTACTGGAAACGCGCGGAAACACAGTTTGAAGGCTTTCTGAAGAAAAATGCATGCAGCTATTTCTCCACCAGCTTTGACACACGGGTATTCCTCAACGAAACACTCATCCTGCGCCCCGATGCGCTGATCCTGCACGACCGGGCGGTGGACGCCGCGGGCAATCTGGTCTTCGGTTCGGGGGACAAGGGGCCGACGGTGAATCTCAAGGTTTCGGGGAAGTAGACCCGCGACGCGTGTCAGCCGACGCCATTGTTGCGGGCGATGTGCCGGCGGCAAGGCAGGCCTCAATCAAGCGTCAATATTGCTCAAGATCATATTCCGCGATTTCATGCGCCACGTCATTTTTGTGAACATAGGCCGCAGCCTTTTTGAGATCCCTGGCAAGATGCCGCTTCAAATACGGTGCCGCAGACATTGGATCACGCCCCGCAAGTGTTTCCCATATGGTAATCGCAGACACGAGGCCGCGTTCGGTCAGATATCCCTGCCGTTCATACTGCCACCCTTGCTGATCGAATGAGCTGTGGCCTTCAAAATTCCAGGCACTATTTGCCATGAAGATGCCGAAGCCCAGGTAGACAGACGTCAGATCCGTGGTCAGTTCATGTATCTCCCAGCCGCCCGGTGGGTCACTCTTGGCACTGCTCATCAAGTAATGGCTGAGCTCGTGCGCAAAAGTTGCAATGAGACTTTCCGGATTTTCCGCATGTTTGGGATTGTATCGAATTTCCGCAAACTGCGCGCCCGTGGTGCCGTTAGCAATGCGAAACTCGCCTGCAGGCGCTTGGTTCTCATGAACGAGGGAAATGCCCGACGCAATGTTGGATTCCTTGTTTTCCTCTCCGGCAACCAGTTTGGTTGGCCAGTCTGCCATGCCAGACAAGGCTTTGACCTGATCAAAAATCTGTTGTGCTTTCTGGCCCGAGTCCGTGCTGGTGGGCGGAAAGAAATCAGCGGTTGGGAGCACCAGAACATTGGCGGGATTGCTTTCAATCCCGCCAAACTCGGTCAGCAGCCATTTGAAGCTCGCCAGCTGCCATTCCCACTCATCCTCAGACAGCGGGCGCCTGGGTCCAAAAAGCGACACGGGGTTCCCCTTGATCTAGCGGATCGAGTAAACCGCTGCGGTGTCGGGGCCGGACACGTCAACTTCCTGAAAACTGAAATAAGGTATTGCGATGGCATAGATGGCCAGCCCCAGCAGCGTGAGCAGGGTAATGATCGTGCCGATCATCCGGCC
>JBCBZY010000341.1:0-2945 GCA_039815115.1 Pseudomonadota bacterium
CTCAACGGCATGAATGCAGAGCGGGTATTGATCGCTGCCGAATGTATCGGTGATGCGCGCTGGTTCACCAAAAAGGCATCACATTATGCCAACGAGCGCGAGGTATTCGATCGCCCGATCGGTCAAAACCAGGGCGTACAGTTCCCGATTGCCCGCAGCTATGCGCAAACCGAAGCAGCGGACTTGATGGTGCGCAAGGCGGCGGCCATGTTCGATGCTGGCGAGGGGATGGCGGCAGAAGCGAATATGGCAAAGATGCTGGCGTCCGAAGCATCATGGGCGGCAGGGGAAGCGTGCATGCAAACCCATGGCGGTTTCGCCTTTGCCGAGGATTATGACATCGAGCGCAAATGGCGGGAGACGCGGCTTTATCAAATCGCGCCAATCTCGACCAACCTGATCCTGTCCTATCTCGCCGAGCATGTTCTGGATTTGCCGCGCTCCTACTAAAGGGGCTTTCTCGGTGCTGGTCAACTCGCCGATTTTCCTGTAGTTATTCGTTACCCCAGCATTCTTTGGGGATCTAGACAGACAAGGAGGCCTTGATGAAAGTGCTAAGGGTGAAGATTGTAGCTCCGGCTATCGCAACGATAATGTTGCTCAGTGCATGCGGCGACAGCGGCGGATCAGAAGCTGAGTCAGAGGCCTCCAGTGAAGCGGCTAGCGCGCAATTGCCCAACGGCATGACGATTCAGGAACAGATTGAAGCCCGTCAGGGGCAGCTTGAAAAAGTGGGCGACGCGTTCAAGGCCATCAGTGATCAACTGAAAGCCAGCAGCCCGGATATCGCGATTATCCAGGAAGCGGCTGCTGCGGTTCCGGAAGCCACAGAAGGCATGGCGGACTGGTGGCCGGAAGGCAGCGGTCCTGAATCCGGCGTTGAAACAGACGCGCTACCTGCGATTTGGGAAAATATGGCGGACTTCCAAGAGAAAGTCGGCAATTTTCAAGAAGCCGCAGCCAATTTGAATACCGTTGCGCAGGGCGGCGACATGGCAGCCATTGGCGAGGCGTTCAAAACTACTGGCGGAACCTGCAAAGCCTGCCACGATGATTATCGCCTGGACGACTAACCTAGGATGACCTCAAAGGCCGGGCAGACACTTGTCTGGGATTGGACGGTCCGCCTGTTTCACTGGCTGATCGTCCTGCTCATTCCGCTGATGTGGTGGACGGCGGAAGAGGGGATGATGGACTGGCATCGGCGGCTGGGCCTGACCTTGTTTGCCCTGGTGCTGTTTCGCTTGATCTGGGGCTTTGCGGGTACGTGGACGGCCCGCTTTGTCCCGTTGATCAAACGACTGGGATCGTTCCCCACCTATGTCCGCGATCTGATCGCGCGTCGGAATACTCCGTCTTTCGGTCATAGTCCGGTTGGCACGTTGGCGGTATTTGCGCTGTTGACGGCTTTGTCCATTCAGGTTGGAACCGGTCTGTTCTCTGTCGATGTCGATGGTCTGGAATCCGGGCCTTTGGCGATTCTGGTCAGCTTCAAAACTGGCCGGGAGATTGCCGACTTTCACGAACTGAACTTCGACATATTGGTGGCGCTGATAGCACTGCATATCATCGCTGTCGCCATCTACCGGTTTGTCCTGAAAGACGATCTGGTTCGCCCGATGGTGACGGGCCGCCGCAGTGATGTCGAGCCGGTGTCGGTCGTGAAGATACGCCCTGTTGCCCTCATTGTCAGCGTGGCTATCGCCGCGGCCGGTCTATACGTGGTTATGAACGCCGGTTAGCCGCTCAATAGCCCAGCGCCTGCCCGTCTTTCCGCATTTCGGTGGCGCCGTGATAGACACCTGTTTCCGGATCGCGGACTATCGCCTGATAGCCGCCGAACATCACGCCATTGTCAACCCGCTTGACCTTGTGACCCATCGCCTTGAGCCGCTCAACCGTGGCATCTGAAATGCCCGGTTCCACATTCAGCGTGCCGAGCAGATCTGCGCCGGTGCCGGCCAGATCATTGGTCGGTTGCCGTCCGCCATCATGGTTGAGCCGTGCAGCATCTCCTGCTTCCTGAAGGTTCATGCCATAGTCGACCATGTTGATCATCACCTGTACATGACCCTGCGGCTGCATGCCCCCGCCCATCAGGCCAAAGGACATATAGGGTTTGCCATCCTTTTTCATGAAGGCCGGGATGATCGTCTGGAACGGGCGTTTACCCGGTGCATAGACATTGGGGTGGTTCGGATCGAGGGAGTAAAGCTCTCCGCGATCCTGAAACATGAAGCCCAGGCCATCAGCGACCAGACCGCTGCCCATGCCGCGATAATTGGACTGGATCAGCGACACCATCATGCCGTCCTTGTCAGCCACCGTCAGATAGGTCGTATCCCCTTCGCCTTCCAGCTTGGGCTCACCGGGTCCGAATTCCGGTGACGCCTTGGCCGGATCAATGAGCGCGAACCGCTGCTTGCCATATTCATCGGATAGCAGCCAGTCGAGCGGGGCAGGGGACATGTCGGGATCGGCATAAAAGCGCGCGACATCCTCAAAGGCGAGCCGTTTGGCTTCAGTGATATAGTGCAGCACTTCGGCACTACCACGCGGATATTGCGCGAGGTCTACATTTTTAAGGATATTAGCCATTTGCAGCGCCGCAAAGCCCTGGCTGTTCGGTGGAAGTTCACACAATTCGTAGCCCTTGCGATAGGTCACGCAGCCCGGCTCCACCCATTTGCTGCTATGGGCCGCAAAATCTTCGTAGCGCAGGTTGCCGCCGATGCGTTTGAAATAGGCGTCCATTGTCCGGGCGATCTCGCCTTTATAAAACACATCGCGCCCACCTTGGGCGATCTTGGTCAAGGTATTGGCCAGGTCCGGATTTTTGAAAATCTTTCCTTCCTCGGGCGGGCCATCGGCAAAAAAGGTGGCGCGGGCGTTGTCAAACTCCCCAATCATATCAAGACGCTCTTCAAAGCGTTTCAGGTTGCGGC
>JBCBZY010000206.1:0-5296 GCA_039815115.1 Pseudomonadota bacterium
CGCTGCCAATCACTACAAAATCATAACTGCTCATATTGTTTTCCCTCGTTAACCATATTCTGAGAACGGCAAGAGGGCGGAAATGTTTAGGATGCAGCCAAAGATTAACGAAGTTGGCGGGAAGTTTCGAACCATTTGCTCGCTTCCCGGGTCAGATCAGCCAATGGCTTTCCATGCGGAAGCGATTTCGCCAATAATGACCTGAGCCGACTCAATCTGTTCCGGCAGTTTCTCGCTCGGTGGCTGATTAATCCGGCGAGCAGCCTCGCTGTAGATCTCCATCAGGGCTGCTGCCAGTTCTCCGCCATTGTCGTGGTCCAGACTCACCTGCAGTCCGGAAATTATCGAAAGTGCTTTTGCGCGAGATTCCAGCGCCCGACCCAGTTCCCCGGCATTGTAGAAGCGGATGACCTGGTCGAGTTTCAGCATCAGCTCATCGAACAGGATGTCGATCAACTGGTGCGGAGAAGCCCCCGCAACATGGCTTTCACGGCCAACATTCTGATAGAGGCTGGCTTTATTGGTGTAAGATAGGGCTGTCATTGTTCCGGTCTTTCTCGGTCAGAATTAGTTGTTATTGGAATTGGACCACACGGCGATCTGCTGTGTGAGGTAGCTTTGTGTGGCGTTGATGACCGCCAGCTGACGATCCATGTCTGAGAATGTGCGGCTTAGCTGGGTCCGGTAGCGTTCAATACTGTCGTTCAGTCTTTCGCGCTGGGTAACGAGCGATTCCGCTACCGCATCATAGCGTTCGCGGGAGGTGACAAGCGAGCCGTTGTCGGACTGCAGATTGTCCCGAATGGTCTGCAGGGCACCGGCTATGCCCGGATTGAGATCATCCTGTACCGCCGGTTCCAGCATTTTGGCCACGGCGTCCGGATCTTCCTCAAGCACGGCGGACAATCGGGCCTGATCCACTTCCAGCGTGCCGTCGATATTGGTTTTCACTCCGACATCGGCCAGCGTCTGGTAAGGCCCGCTGTCTGTCAATGATGTCGAGGTCAGGCGGCTCAGCGAGCGCACCATGTCGCGCACGCCGATATCGCCCGCCAGCGGTCCGCCCGACGCGCCTTCCACTCCGGGAGCAGTCGCGTCATTCAGCCCGGTACGCAGCAGATTATACGCGTCGACAAATTCGTTGACCAGATTGCCGACAGTTGTCGTGGGCTGGTCGCCGCTGATGATGATTTCGGTGCCGACTTCCGCCGAAAGCAGGTTCAGCCGGACGCCGGTGATTGCGCCGTCAATATCATTGCTGCTGTTCGTCATCTGGATGCCGTCAACCGTGATCACGCTGTTCGCCGCATCAGCCACCTTTGTCATGCTGCCGGGTGTCGCGTCGCTATAGGCAAAGGCCTGAAGCGAGGCCGGGCCGGAGGCAGAAACGGAAAAACCGTTGTCGAGACCCTCCTCGCCTTCGAGAACAAGGCGCGCCCCGCTATTGTCAGTGATGACAGTCGCCGTGATACCGCTTTCGGATGCGTTGATCGCGGAAGCCAGTCCGGCGAGGCTGTTGTTGGTGTCGTCGATCACAACATCAAATGCGCCTTCGCCAGTCGTGATCGTCACCGTGCCTTCACCCACCGCAACGGCGGAATCCGCCGAGGCGCCCGATACCAGGCGTTGTGGCGAGGCCAGCTGGGACACTTCCATCCGCGCCGGCAGGCCGACCGGGCGAACCCCGTCAATGAAACTCACCGTCGCTATGGCGGGGTCGCTGGACACCAGTTCGCCGGCAAATCCCTGACCATCGAGCAGCTCGGTGAGCGCCTGTGCAAAAGTATCCAGAGCCGACGAAGCCGAAGCAATCGCCGAGATGCGGGCGCTATTCAGATTTTCCTTTTGCGCCAGCTGGAGTTCGCGCGGCGCACGGGTTGCCTGAACGAGATCTTCCACGACCTGCGAGGAATTGATCCCCGAACCGGCGCCAATCAGATTTGCAATATCACCAAACATGTCAATTTCCTTGTCGAAGCTAATAACGGCCAGTTTTTTGCAAGTTTTAGGCTTGTCCGGCGCGCAAAATCAGATTGGGTCAATAATCCGCGGAATCTCCCGGAACCTTGCCTTCGGCATCGAATTTCATGTCCTCCGGCAGATCGATATGCGGACGATCCATTTCGCTGGCCATCTGGCTGTCCATCCGGAACAGCCAGGCCAGAACCGAGGCAACAGCCATATACAGCCGTTCGTCGACCGCCATGCCTTCGCGTGAGGTGAAGTAAATGGCGCGAGTGAGAGCCGGATATTGCAGCACCGGGACGGTTTCGGCTTCAGCCAGCTCGCGCATCGCAAGCGCCGCCGCACCCTTTGCCCGGGCGAGGACCACTGGCACATTGTCATACCCGGGACGATATCTGAGAGCGACGGTGAAATGGGTCGGGTTGGCAAGGACCACTGTGGCTTCCTTGACCGCCTGTCGGGCAGATGCACTGAGGATTTCCTGCTGTTTCCGGCGGATAGCGCCTTTGACTTCCGGTGAACCCTCAGTTTCCTTATTCTCGTCCTTGACCTCCTGCTTGGTCATTTTCAGGCGCTTGGTGCGCTGGTAAATCTGGGCAGGAACATCGATCCCTGCGATCACCGCCAGCGAAAAGGCCATGCCCATCATGGCCAGCATCAGCAGATTGCCGAATTCTGACACCGATCGGTTCACTTCTTCGTTCCCGAGCTGGATGATGCCGGGCAGGTTGGCCCAGATTACCCACACGCCGATAGAACCCATCAGCGCAACTTTCGCCAGCGACTTGGAAAGTTCGATCAGGCTGTTCATGCCAAACATGCGCTTGAGGCCGGCAAGCGGACTGAGCTTGTTGGGCTTGGGTTTCATTGCCGACCAGCGAAAGCCCAGAGAGCCAAGCGCGGCAGGAGTTGCAAACGCCGTGATAATCAACAGACCAAATAGCAGGCTGAACGACAGGAATATTTCAGACAGCAATCCGATGGTGCGGTCCCACGGGTTGAAGTCATGAAAGTCGCGCGGATTGATGCGCAGTCCGGTGGTCAGCATCGCCTTCAGATTATCGATCATATAGGGACCAAACATGCCGAAAGCCGCCGTGCCAGCCGCGACGATCATGGCGGTCCCCAGTTCCCGGGACTGGAGGACGTCACCCTTTTTGGCGCTGTCCAGAAGCCGTTTGGGGGTTGGTAATTCGGTCTTTTCACCGCCGCCTGGTGGTTCCTCCGCCATTACTGCCCTCCCGCGATCAAGGCGGACCGACCAAGGCCATCCTGCAGGGCGTGCATGATGCCATTGGCCATGATGGGAGCGGAAATCGCCAGCAACAGCAGGCCGCCAAGCAACGCCACAGGCAAACCGACGGCAAACAGATTGAGCGACGGGGCAGAACGTGCGAGCATGGCCATGATGACCTGCACCAGAATGATCGCACTACCGACGGGCAAGGCAATGACCAGTCCCATGGCGAACAGGGTTCCGCCAAAGTTCACCAGACCGTAAATGGACGCCGCCGACATGAAGGCATCGCCGGGCGGCAATATCGTATAGCTGTTCACCAAAATGGCGATCAGCATCAGATGCCCGTCCATCGCCAGCAGCAACAGCGTCGCTACAATCGACAGGAAATTTCCGAGTACAGGCGTTGACCGCCCTGTCTGCGGGTCAATCATCATCGCAAAACCGAGCCCCATGGCATTGCTGATAACTTCCCCGGCCACAAAAGAGGCGGAGTAACCGATCTGCAGTGCGAACCCGATGGCGCCGCCGACCATTATCTCACCGGCGACAAAGAGAAACCCTTCGAGGCTGATGATATTGTCGATCGGAAGATCGAGTGTTCCGCTGCTCACACCGGCCATGCCGATGGCGAGCGAGAGGATCAGACGCAACTGGATCGGGATTGAGGTCGCTGAGAAAATCGGCGCGGTCATCATCATCGCGCCCGGCCGGATCATGGCAAATAGCCAGATCCACATCTGCTCCTCGACACCGGCGAAATCAGGCGCAATCATTGCAGCAGATCAGGGATGCGGTCGAATATTTCATGGGTGAAATCGACGATCAGATAAATGATTGATCCGCCGAACAGGGCGAGCATCACCGCCACGATGATCAGCTTCGGCACGAAGGTCAGCGTCTGTTCGTTCACCGACGTCGCCGCCTGCACCATGCCGAGCACAAGGCCGGTGATCAGCGCCGGGATCAGCAGGGGAGCGGCCGCCAGAGCAGTGATCCACAAGGTTTTCTGGGCGATGCCGATGAAGAAGTCGGTATGTTCCATGGCGCTACATCACAAACGAGCCGGCTAGCGACCCCATTGTCAGAGCCCAGCCGTCGACCAGTACGAACAGCAGGAGCTTGAACGGCATGGATATGATCGTCGGGGACAGCATCATCATCCCGAGCGCCATGAGCGTCGACGCGACGACCAGATCAATCACCAGGAAGGGCAGGAAGATCAGGAAACCGATCTGGAACGCGGTTTTGAGTTCGCTCGTGACATAGGCCGGCAGCAGGACCGAGAACGGCACGTCTTCGGGATTTTCCACGGCCGGTTCCTTGGCCAGCTCCATGAACAGTTTGAGATCTGATTCCCTTGTCTGTTTGATCATGAAACCATGGAACACGGTTCCCGACACCTCGATCGCGGTTTCGATGGTGATTTCATCCTGGCCATAAGGTTCGATGGCCTTCTCGTTAATTGTGCTGATCGTCGGAGCCATGACGAAGAGCGACAGAAACAGTGCCAGACCAACCAGCACCTGATTGGGCGGGGTCTGCTGGAGGCCCAGCGCCTGGCGAAGAATGGAGAGCACAATGATGATCCGGGTAAAGCTGGTCATCATCAGGATGAGCGACGGCAGGACCGTCAGCAGACTCATCAATATCAGGATTTGCAGGGACAGCGAGAGCGGACGCCCTTCGCCGGCAACTTCTTCCAGCGCTTTGGTCACCGCGCCCGATGGTGTGGCTGCGGCCAGAGCGGGTGACGCCACAAACAGGGCGGCCAGCACGGCGATCAGAAGGGGGATGAAACCTTTAAAGTTTTTCATTGAGCATCTCCCCAAAGCTGCGGGCATCCGGCGAGGGTTTATTCCCTCCGTTCGCTGCAGCTGTGGCGAGATGAGTAATTTGCGATCGGGTGACCGAGATCAGGACTTTCTGACCGGCAAAGTCGATTATCGACAATTTCCCGGCCGTCCCCATTGGCAGACTTTCGATACATTTCAGTTCCCGGTCATTCGGGGCCTGGGCCACACCGGGCTGATATTTGCGGTAGAGCCAGAGCGCACCGTAAATAAGTCCGGCCATCAGCGGCAGGATGATCAA
>JBCBZY010000310.1:0-3390 GCA_039815115.1 Pseudomonadota bacterium
CTCGGCCTTCTGACCACAGTCGTTGTAATCAACGTGTTGCCGAGCCAGGACCGTGAGATGGTTGAAAAGGCACGGGCCGATATCGCCACTTTGGGGCAGGCGCTGGAAATGTACCGGCTCGACAACCTTTCCTATCCCGCCTCGTCCGACGGTTTGGCGGCGTTGACCAGTGCTCCGGCGTCCCTCCCGCCATCGGCGCGCTATCGGCAGGGCGGCTATATCAAGAAACTTCCCGATGATCCGTGGGGGCGGCCGTATCAATATGACAATCCTGGACGCAATGGGCCGGGTTTTGATCTCTATTCACTGGGCGCGGACGGTGCTCCGGGAGGCGAAGACGACAATGCGGACATTTACGCGGAATAGCCAAATTGCCAAAGGTGACAGCGCGGCCAAAATTGACTAGCTAACCGCTAAAGACGCAATAAAGTTTTTCAGCCGAGTCGGGGAGGTCATGTTGGAACAAAATCCGTTACTGCCTCATTCCGTTCGTCGATCGATCCGGGTCATAGGCGGCTAATGTCGGCATCCAGGCTCTTTGTAACAGTTTTTCCCGGCGCAGAGGCGCAGGCCCTGCAATGGTGGCTTGTGGCGGATGGCGCAGTGGAAGCCAAAGGCTGTGATGTCGATCCCTTGCTCGCTGCTGGCCTGAAGCTGCCTTCGCTCGAAAATGAACCGATTGTCCACATCGCGTTGATGCCCGCGTCGCTCGGTATCGTGCGCTGGCATGAACCGCTGGATGACATGACCGAACAGCAGGCATTGGCTGCGGCCCGGCTGGCGGCGCAGGAAAACAGTCTTGATGTGGAAAATCTCCATATAGCGGCTGTCGCTGATGATGCGGGCGAGGTGGCAACAGCCTCGGTTGGCAAGGATGTGATCGCCGGCGGACTAGCACGCCTTCAGGCTCTTGGTATCGATCCTGATGCACTTGTCCCCGTCGGCTGGCTGATTGCGCCTCAAGAAGACGTCGTGGTCGAGGCCGATTTCGGCTTTGAGAAACTGCTGCGAGCGGAACAGATGATCGCACCGGATGAACCATCTTTGCGTGCGCATCTTGTTGGCGACAAGAGCGTCATCATTTTGCCGGAAACATCGGTTGATGAAGCGCTCGCTGGTGCGGCAGACAACAGTACGCTCAACTGGCGCTCTGGTGTTTTTGCCAAAAAGATCGACAGGGCGATGACCGTTCAGCAAAGGCGGGTGCTGGGCTGTTTGGCTGTGGCCGCTCTGGTGGTCTCCCTGCTCATTCCGGTTGTTCAGCTGGTTAAATATTACTGGGCCACCGCGGATGCAGAAACGGCCGCGCTTGCCGCCGCGGAGCCGGTAATCGGGCCCGTGGAGAATGTAGAAGAGGCCGACCGGTTGCTAAACGAGCGGCTGATCCGTGAATATCGTGGCAATATCGACTTTTCGGTACCCGCATCCGCTCTGTTTTCAGCGGTTCATCAGACACAGGGCGTTTCGAGAGATCGGATCAGCTATCGTAAAGACGGAACCGTTCTGGCCGGGCTGACAGCGGTGAGGAATGAAGACATGAACCCGGCTCTGATCGCGCTTCAAAATGCGGGATTCGTGATAACCGCGACGCCCCGGACCGATGCGACAGGATCGTCCAAGGCTGACATCACGGTGCGTGCGCCATGATCGCGGCCCTGAAAGACTGGTTCCAGGCGCTTAGTCAGCGTGAAAAAATAATGATCGGGATATTGGGCGTTCTGGTTGCCTTGGTGGCGGGATATTACGCAATCGTTGCGCCCTTCATCAACGCCTATGTGACAGCGCAAAAGAGCTATGCGGATGCAGTTGAAAGCCAGGCCCGGATTGAGGCCAAAGTAGCGGCATTGACCGCGCCGGCGGACAAGACGGTCAATCCCGTGACCGGCCCGTTGGACGTTTTCATCAGCCAGAATGCCGGTGAAGCAGGCTTTGCAGTCGGACGGCTGGATCCGCAGAGTGATGGTACAGTAAGGCTGGCGATTGAGTCTGCCAGGCCGACAGCCCTGTTTGGTTGGCTGGCGACACTGGAAAGTCGCGGTATCTCGATTGAGGAGCTGGCGGTTAATCCCGGAGGCACTAAAACCGTTACCGCAACATTGCTGCTACGATCTACAAAACCGAATTAGGTTTTTAGAAGGCCTCAGCGGTCGTCTTGGATTTGTCGGCTTTCGCATCGTCGCTGAACATCAACCCGCCATCATCTTCAGACATGGCTTCCGGACTTGCCTGATGTCCTGACGCGTTCAGCTTTTTCTCCTGGACCCAGTTGCCATCGGCATCGCGGACATATTTCGGTGCGCGCTGGACATTCCAGACCAGACCCATTTTCTCCCAGAGCGAGATGATATAGCCATTCACATCCACTTCCCACCACATCATGCCAGCATAGGCGGAACGTGGATGCTGGTGATGGTTGTTATGCCAGCCATCGCCAAAGGTCATCCAGGCCATGAACCAGTTATTGCGTGATCCGTCCTTGGTCTTGAAACGCTGTGAGCCAAAAACATGGCCGATACTGTTCACGCCCATGACGAAGTTGAGGAAGAAGAAATTGCGGAAAAACCCGCCGATCAGAATGGTGCCGATAATATGTTCCGGTCCACCAAATGCCAGCGCCCACAAAGCGGGCAATACTACACTGGAAAAAATCGCAATGGACCAGCGGTGCCGGTGACACCACAATACTTGCGGATCATCGATCAGGCCCTTGCCATAGACTTTCATATCGGACGTGGTGTTGTCGAACAGCCAGCCGAAATGGGCGATGCCCAGGCCTTTCCACTTCGACATTTTCTTGCCATGCCCGTTAATATAGGGGCTGTGCAGGTCGCCAACCCGGTCGGAAAAGGCATGATGCCGCCGGTGATCGGCCGCCCATTTCAGGACCGAAGCCTGGCAGGCCATTTGCGCCATAATGCCAATGGCGAGACGCATTTTCGGTCCGGCTTCAAAAGCGCGATGCGTATAAAAGCGGTGATAGCCGATGCCGACACCCATGTTGATCAGGACATAACCAAACAGGAAAGCGGACCATTCAACCCAGCCTGTGGCATGGGTCAAGGTCCAGTAAAGTGCACCAAGTGATCCGATAACCATAGAGGACAACAAGATGCCATATTCGATACGTTTGGCCCGTGCGGCAGGTCCGCCGATGATCACGCCATGTTGTGGATGTTCTTCCGAAGGTTCAAACCGATCGGGTTGAATGTCACTATACGCGGTAGCCATGGATATGCCCCTGATGCTATTTACATCAATGAAATTAGCGGTTTTGGTGCGGGGATTTCCTCAAACCGAAAGAGCGCCAGTTGGGGTGGTATTTGACCGCTTCGCTGGCGCTGTTTCAGCCGTCTTGAAACGCTGCGATATCGAGCGGAGCTGAGTCCACAC
>JBCBZY010000209.1:0-5231 GCA_039815115.1 Pseudomonadota bacterium
CGGTGTTCCAGTGGCCAACAGTGCGTTCAGATGGACCGATCCGCGAAGAAAAAGCCGCGGTAGGCGATGAACGGAGGCGCGGCCTCGACAAGCGGAAGCGCTGACAGGTTTCGTTCATCTAAGCGACAGAAACGCAGTTCTATAACGGTTACAGGATGAAACGAGGCGATCAGGTTTTCCCCCTGTTACCTGATTATATAAACTTCGGACCATCCTATGCGTGACGAACGCGAGTTAGCCCTCACCTCCTAAATGCCCCCGGAGGTGAGGGTTTTTCGTCTCTAAATCATCAAAAAATATCGTGTTTTGACCGTCTTTTGTCGGGCTTTTGGCTTGGGTTTTCTGGCTATCATGGCTAGGGATTTAGCGATGAGTGATACCCTGAAAGTCGTCAGCTGGAACATTAACAGCGTCCGCGCCCGAATCGATTTGGTCGAGCGCTTTCTGAACCAAGAATCTCCTGATATTCTCTGTTTGCAGGAAACCAAGGTTCGCGATGAACAGTTTCCCGAAGGCATGTTCCGCCGTCTGGGCTACAATCACCTCATCCTCTGCGGCCAGCCGATGCATCATGGCGTCGCCATGCTGAGCCGGGTTCCGCTGCACGAACATAACCGGTTCGACTGGCAGGATAATGGTGAAGCCCGGCATATCGGGGCGGTGCTCGAAAATGGGGTCCGCATCGAGAATGTCTATATTCCCGCCGGCGGCGATGTACCTGACAGGGAGGCCAATCCCAAATTCGGGCAGAAACTGGATTTTTATCAGCGCATGACTGACTGGTCCGCCGAGTTGAAAACACCCACCATCCTGCTTGGCGATTTCAATGTCGCTCCACTGGAATCGGATGTCTGGAGCCACAAGCAACTGATCAATGTTGTCAGCCACACCCAGGTTGAGGTGGACGTGATGAAGAAGCTGCAGGATGCGCATGGCTGGGTCGATATCGGCCGCAAGTTCATTCCTGATCCCGAGCGCCTCTACACCTGGTGGAGCTACCGTGCCCGCGACTGGCGCCAGTCGGACAAAGGGCGCCGCCTCGATCATGTGTGGGTCAGCCCGGAACTGGAAAAAAAGGCGATCAGTCATATGGTACACGAAGACAGTCGCGGCTGGACCAAACCGTCCGACCACGCGCCGCTCATCACCGAGTTCAAATTCTGAATGGCGGCTCCGGCTGGACCTGACCGGCAGGCGGCGAGACGCGCCGCCCGGGCAATTGATGCCCTGCGCCGGGGATGGTCGATAACGGTGCAGACCGGATCACAATATCTCCACCTGTTGCCGGTTGAAACTGTCAATCTGGAGCAGCAGCTTGCCAGCTCCCCTGCTTCGAAATTGCTGATATCTTCGAGCCGCGCGGACACGCTGAAACTGCTCAACCAGCGCGCGGCCGCCGATCCCGAGTTGCCGGTTCAGATCGCGGTGGATCCTGGATCCTCTGCTTCCGAAATCCAGGCGATTGTCGATCCTGTTCTCGACATGCAATTCCCGATGAAGGGTCCGTTCCGCAGCGAATTACTGTCTTCGGCTCCAGCCGCAAAGGCGGCGATGGAACTGGCAAGACTGGGTGCCATATTGCCTGCTTTCCTCATTGTCGACGAACCGGCTGAAGATACCGTGTCCGTGAACGATGTGGCCGCTTATAGCGACTCCGATGGTCTGATGATCAGCACCCATGCAAAACTGCCGGTCGCCGCCAATGCCAAGGCGCATATCTACGGATTTCGCAGCGATGCCGACGCGACCGATCATATCGCGCTGGTGGTCGGCGAGCGGGACAGTTCGACGCCGGTTGTCCGCCTGCATAGCGAATGCCTGACCGGAGATGTTCTGGGCAGCCTGAAATGTGATTGCGGTCCGCAGCTGCATGCCGCGCTCGATCAGATGAGCGAAGCGAGCTGGGGTGTGCTGCTCTATCTTCGGCAGGAAGGGCGCGGCATTGGACTGATCAACAAGCTCAGGGCTTATGCATTGCAGGATCAGGGCTTTGATACGGTTGACGCCAACCAGCGGCTGGGCTTTGCCATTGATGCACGCGACTTTTCCACCGCTGCGCGAATGCTGGACCTGCTCGGCATTTCCAAGGTGAAATTGCTGACCAACAATCCCGAAAAAGTCGAAGGTCTGGAAGCGAGCGGCATTGGAGTGAAGGAACGCCTGCCGGTGAAAATTGCATCCAATCCGTACAATGAATTCTACCTCGACACCAAGCGCGATCGCACGGGGCATCAGCTTTGAGCATCATCCAGGTGGATGCAGCGACGCGGACCCTGACCTGTGGCGAAATCACCATCCCCTGTGCGATCGGGCGCTCCGGCATCTGCCCTGCAAATATCAAGCGTGAGGGAGACGGCTGCACACCTTTGGGAACCTGGCCATTGCGCACGATTCTGTTTCGGCCGGACCGGGCAACCCCGCCACCAGGCCTCGCGCTGCCCTGGCGCTGGACCGGCGAGCGGGATGGCTGGTCCGATGATCCAGCTGATCCGGCATATAACCGGCCAGTGAGACGGCCGCACCGTTTCAGTGCCGAAGACCTCCAGCGGGACGACCCGCTTTACGATATCATCCTGACACTGGGTCACAATGATGCGCCGCCTGTCCCGGGCAACGGGAGCGCGATATTCCTGCATGTCTGGAACGAGGGTCAGCCTACCGAAGGCTGCGTAGCGATTGCCCGGGAGGATCTGGATCGGTTACTGCCCTTGGTTCGCCCAAACCAATTGCTCGAAATATCAAAAAAAGCCGCCGCAACCTGCTGTGGTTGCGACGGCGAATGGACAGCCCCGTCAGAGGAAGAGGGAGGAAGGGGATGTCCGAGGGAATAATCTGATGAAAAATTCGTCAGCCAGCTCAGGGCATGATGACCGCATCAATGACGTGGATAACGCCGTTGGAGGTTTTAATGTCGGCGCTTACAACATTTGCGTTGTCGACCTTCACGCCATCGGTTCCATCGATGGCAACCGTCGTGCCCTGTACAGTCGCGGCATCAAGAGTTTTGCCTGCGAGGCTCTTTGAATAGACCTTGCCGGAAACGACATGGTAGGTGAGGATCGATACCAGCTGATCGCGGTTTTCCGGTTTGAGCAGGGTTTCGACCGTACCGGCAGGCAGCTTTGCAAACGCCTCATCAGTGGGCGCGAATACCGTAAAGGGACCTTCGCTGCGCAATGTCTGCTCGAGACCGGCAGCCTGCACGGCGGCGACCAGCGTATTGAAGGAGCCAGCGGCCACGGCAGTATCGACGATATCCGCAGAAGCCTTCTCAGCGTGATGCTTGGCAATCGCGGTTTCGGTTGGCACAAGAGTGGCTGTCAAGAAGGCTGCAGACATCATTGTAGCTGAAGCCATGCTGATCATCGTTTTGGAAATGCTCACGTCTAAATTCCTTTCGGGGTAGTTGGGGAACAGTCCCTCTGACTACGAGCCGGCGGGCAAAGTGGATTGAAATAGTTTGAAAAAAATTTGTCTGCTTTGCCAACGCCCGCCAAAACCGCCGAAAAATTTCAAAAAACATTGTGCAGAAGTCATCCAAAATCCCGGCTTGACCGTAGATGATTTATTGGAGACACAAATGCGTGAGCAATTACGACATAATATGGTGGACGCTTTCGGCGACAACCGCGGACGGACAGCATCAGTGAACGCCCTTCCCGGGCGCGGCACGCAGGATACAGCGCTCATGCAGCGCATAGTAATCTCGTCTGATCGGGCAGCTCTGGAAGATATTGCCGGGCACTATGCCCCGCGATTGAAGTCATGGTTGATGTATCGCGGCGAACAGCCATCGACCGCTGAGGATATTGCTCAGGATGTTATCATCCAGGTCTGGACCAAGGCTGCCAAATTTGATTCCGCCAAGGGAACGTTTTCGGCATGGATTTTCCGGATGACGCGAAATTGCTGGATCGATTACAAGCGCAAGCATGACCGTCTGCAACCCACCGCTCCCGATGTCATGTCGGTCATGGCAGATGCTGCAGTCGATGCAGCCGATGTGACGATGGACGAGAATGAAGCAGCTGAAGCCGTACAGTCGGAACTGGCAAAACTGCCACTGGATCAGAAACAAATGTTGCATCTCGCCTTTTTTGAAGGCCTGTCACACAGCGAGATTGCCGAACGCACCGGATTGGCTCTCGGAACGGTCAAGAGCCGGATCCGGGCCCCGCTTAAAAAAATGCAGAATAGCTTAAAGAACTTTCGTGGAGTAAACCGATGAACATGTCATCACAAACCGACTTTCATTCCGTCGATGAGGAATGGCTCGCATCTTACAGCGCCGGCGGATTGTCGCGCGCCAAACGTTTGCTGATTTCCTGTCAGACCGCCCTCCGGCCAGAACTGTCATCCCGTCTGTCGGCCATGGATGCCGTTGGTGGTGCCTTGCTGCAATCCGCCCAGGGTGAGGCGGTTTCGGAGGACTTCCTGTCGCGCGTTATGGACAGGCTGGACGCTTGTTCAGAGCCTGCCGCTGATGACGCAAATGTCAGCGCGCAGCCGGAACAGTCGACCAAACCGGCATGGATGCCGTCACCCCTGGAAGATTTCCTGAGCCGGGCTGGTATCGATCTCAAATGGAAAAAACTGGGCTTCGGTGTCGAGCGCGCTTCACTTTCGACCGATAATGATGAAGAGCTCTACCTGCTCAAAGCCCGCCCCGGACTGAAAGTCCCGCAACACAGCCACAAGGGCGAGGAATGGGCGCTGATACTTCAGGGCGGATACCATGTTGGAGATGTTGGATACGGACTGGGCGACCTGCACCGCGAAGATGAAGACTGCACCCACATGCCGATCGTCGATGATCATGGCGAAGCCTGCATCACGCTCGTCGCGCTGGAAGGAAAACTGAAATTTTCCAACCCGGTGATGAGAATGTTGCGGCCGATTATCGGTATTTAGGCCTCAGCTGGCGAACTAGTCCGGCAGATGTTCGAAACCAGCTTCCTGGCTAGGATATCAGCAATTCGGGCAGCCTCGAGCAGCATGCGCACGATACTGCGGTTTTTGGGTCCAACAAAAGGATTCATTAAGCTTTTCGCGCACCCAATATCCCGAAAGCGGAAGTCTGGAAGGATATTCACGCACATCTACTGTTCGATAAAATACAGGCTTCCAGGGAACCTATGGAACCCCGCCCTTGAACACGTTCATGGCTCTTCCAAAGGGTAAATGATTGTCGATGTTGAAACCAGATTGAGCACAAGGTTTTTCATTCCAAA
>JBCBZY010000195.1:0-5492 GCA_039815115.1 Pseudomonadota bacterium
CGCATTGGTACGCGTGTCGGACATGAACACCAGGCCTTTATCGAGCCTTAGTCCCACACAATATGTCATGATGAAGCGACCCCCGAACGCACTACTTGTCTTGCCGCAATCGTCTACTGCTGAACCTGCAGCTGGACAACCATATTTTCGGTCGTTCCGCCATAGCGCATGCCGGACACCGGCGCTGCCTCACGATAGTCCAGCCCGGTGGCCACGCGGATATAGCGTTCATCCGGGGAATAGCCGTTGGAAACATCGAATCCGATCCAGCCAAGCCCGTCAAAATGCGCCTCGGCCCAGGCATGGGTGGCATCTTGTTCCTCGCGGTCATTCATCATCAGATAGCCCGATACATAACGTGCAGGATGGCCGAGGCGGCGCATCGCGGCGATGAAGATATGGGCATGGTCCTGGCATACGCCGGCGCTGCCTGCGATGGCTTCTTCTGCGGTTGTGTCAGAACCGGTTTTGCCGATGACATAGGGTACTTTCTCCAAGATCAACGCGGAAAGCGCATGCGCCCGTTCAATGTCCCCCGAAAATCCGTCGCCCAACTGCTTCAGCAACTTCTCCGTTTTGGGGCCAGCTCTGGTCAGTGCGGTCGGGCGCCGAAAACTCCACAGGGGCAGAAAACCACCATGTCTGCCCAGAACACCATCGGTAGCCTCGACCTCCACCAGGCCTTGGCAGCGAATCGCGACCGCTTCTCCGTCAGGAGTGATACTGATCAGGTCGACCTGGTTGGCATGCTGATCGGAAAACTGCAGTTCCTTTTTTCCACCCTCCACCGTCATTTCCCACTCCAGAATCTGTTGACCCGGACGGGATTTGGGCGTCAAACGCACTTGCTGGAGTCCATAGCCGACCGGAGCGTCATATTGGTAAGTCGTGAGATGGTGGACGCGCAGCTGCATGTCTATTCCCGGAACCTGTAATCGCGTTCGATCTGGCTGGCCAAAGTATTGTTCCGTGCCAGAAAATCCTCAATAAACTCGTGCAGGCCTTCCTCGAATATCGCGTTGATATCACCTTTTCGCAGCCGCTGATGCAGGGATCGAGCCAGTCGGCACGACTCATGCTCGGTATCATATTCTTCCTGGAGAAACCCCAGACTGGCGTCAATCTGTTGCGCACAATAGGCGAGCGAACGGGGCATTTGTCGCTGCAGGATCATAAATTCGGCGATATTGGCTGCCGTTATCTGGGGGCCGTTCATCCAGTGATAGGCGCGCTGTGCCGAGACCGATCGCAAAATGGTTTCCCACTGGACATTGTCCAGCGAAGATCCGATTTTCGCCATCGATGGCAATAGCAGATAATATTTCACGTCCAGAATGCGGGCCGTGTTGTCCGCCCGCTCGAGATAGGTGCCCAGCTGGGTGAAGCTGTAGCCGTCATTGCGCATCATCGTCCCGTGAGTTGCCCCGCGCACCAGCGCATTCTGTTTTCGGATGACACCAAGCGCATCGGGAAGATCCTTTTCCCGGACAGGTTTTTGGAGCAATTCCTTCAGAGTCATCCAGGCCTCGTTGGTGGCCTCCCAGACTTCCCGGGTCAGGGCCGTTCGAACCAGCCGCGCATTGTCGCGTGCCATCTTCATGATCGAGATGACACTGGAAGGATTGGCGGTGTCACGCAGCAGGAAGTCGATCACCTTGCGGGATTCGTAAACGCCGTGCTGCGCATCATAGTCAATGACGGCGCCAGTGGTACGGAGCACCGATTTCCACTCTTCTGACGCACTTGCCGAGCGGGTCAGGGCGATCCGGAACCCGGCATCGAGCAGACGCGCATTATTCTCGCTGCGCTCGAGATAGCGGAACATCCAGAACAGGCCGCCAGCGGTTTTTCCCAGCATCAGCTCATTCCTCCAGCACCCAGGTGTCTTTGGTGCCGCCGCCCTGGCTCGAATTTACGACCAGCGAGCCCTCTGTCATCGCCACCCGGGTCAGGCCGCCCGGCGTTATGTCGATGCGGTCGGGTGACACAAGCACGAACGGGCGCAAGTCGACATGGCGGGGGGCGAGACCCTTTTTGGTGAATATCGGCACTGTCGAAAGCGCGAGTGTGGGCTGTGCAATGTAATTGTCCGGCCGGGCGGTCAGTTTCTTGCGAAACGTCTCGACCTCCTTCTTGCTTGCTGCGGGACCGACCAGCATGCCATAGCCGCCGGAACCGTGGACTTCCTTCACCACCAGCTCGGCGAGATTGTCGAGAACATATTTCAGCTGATCCGGGTCCGAGCAGCGATAAGTTTCGACATTGCGCAAGAGCGGCTTCTCGCCGGTATAAAATTCCACAATTTCGGGCATGTAGGAATAGAGCGCCTTGTCATCGGCAATCCCCGTTCCCGGTGCGTTGGCGATCGTAATACCACCGGCGCGGTACACGTCCATGATGCCCGGCACGCCCAGCATGGACTCCGGGTTGAAATTCAGCGGATCCAGAAAATCATCATCGACGCGCCGGTACAGCACATCGATATTGGTGTGCCCCTCGGTCGTGCGCATCGCGATCCGTCCGTCCACAACGCGCAGGTCATGGCCTTCCACCAGCTCGGCGCCCATCTGGTCGGCCAGGAAGCTGTGCTCGAAATAGGCGGAATTGTGAATGCCCGGGGTGAGTACGGCAACAACCGGCCGGCCTTCGCATTGCAGCGGCGCGCAGGCACCGAGCGAGCGGCGCAGGCTGGTGGGATAATTGCTGACCTGCTGCACCGGGATACGGGAGAAAAGTTCGGGGAACATCTGCAGCATGGTTTCCCGGTTTTCCAGCATGTAGGAGACGCCTGACGGAGTCCGCGCATTGTCTTCCAGAACGAAAAAGTCGTCCGGGCCGGTGCGCACAATATCGGTGCCAACAATATGCGTGTAAATTTCGCCGGGCGGGTTCACTCCCACCATCTGCGGCAGGAACGCCTCGTTATTGGCGATCAGCTCAAAAGGCACGCGCCCGGCGCGCAGGATTTCCTGACGGTGGTAAATATCATGCAGAAAGGCGTTGAGTGCCCGCACCCGCTGTTCGATGCCGCGCGACAATTTGCGCCATTCGCGAGCCGAAATGATCCGCGGCACAACGTCGAACGGGATCAGTCGTTCGTCCGCTTCATCAGAACCATAGACGTTAAAGGTGATTCCGGTCTTGCGGAAAAAGGCTTCGGCCTGTTTGGCCTTTCGATGAATACGCGCCGGATCCTCTTCGCCGAACCAATGGTCATAGTCCTGATACGGGCTCCGAACAGAATCTGCTTCCCCCAGCATTTCGTCGAAAAACTTGATGGCACACCCCTTTTTGCCAGCGCCGCAACCATCCTCCCGAGAGCAGGCTAGCGAAAAACAGATGAGATGTCAGTAGTCTAATTCAGCTTTTTCATGACCGGGTTTCACGCCTGTTCGAGCTGGCGATCCTCGGCCTGGCGTTTCCACATTTCTGCATACAGGCCATCCTGTGCCAGCAGCGACGGATGATTGCCGCGCTCGGCAATCCGGCCTTCGTTCAAAACAATAATCTCGTCGGCATGGGTGATGGTCGACAGGCGGTGCGCGATGATCAGCGTTGTGCGCCGCTCCGAAATGCGGGCCAGCGTGGCCTGAATTTCATCTTCGGTGCGACTGTCCAGTGCGGAGGTGGCTTCGTCGAGGATCAGGATGGGCGGGTTCTTCAGCAGCGTCCGGGCAATCGCCACCCGCTGCTTCTCGCCGCCTGACAGCTTCAGCCCGCGTTCGCCGACCTGGGTGTCATAGCCATCCGGCAGTTTCGCGATAAACCCGTCCAGTGCTGCCCCGCGCGCCGCCGTTTCAATCTCCGCCTGTGTTGCGCCCTCCCGGCCATAACCGATGTTATAGCCGATCGTATCGTTGAACAGGACGCTGTCCTGCGGCACGATCCCGATCACTCCGCGCAGGCTTTCCTGAGTCACTCCGGCAATATCCTGTCCGTCAATCAGAACCTGGCCGGCTTTGGGATCGTAAAAGCGAAAGAGCAGCCGGGCGATGGTGGACTTGCCCGCGCCGGAGGGACCGACAATGGCCAGCGTCCCGTCCGCGGGAACTTCAAAATCGAGCCCGTGCAGGATGTCGCGATCCTCGTCATAGGCAAATACCACATTGTCGAACCGGACGGTGCCGTCAGACACAGCCAGCTGCGTGGCGCCGGGCCGGTCCTGAATTTCGGGATCGGTGTCGATCAGATTGAACATGGCGTCCATGTCGACAAGCCCCTGGCGGATTGTCCGGTAGACCATGCCGAGCAGGTCGAGCGGCCGGAACAGTTGCATGAGCAGTGCATTGACCAGCACCAGATCACCGACGGTGAGGTTGCCCTGTTGCCAGCCATAGACGGTAAACATCATTGCGCCGATCATCGTGCCATTGGTGATCAGCGACTGGGCCATGTTCAGCAGGCCGAGGGAGTTTTCTGACTTGACTGCGGCATCCGCCCAGTCCTGCATGGCGCGATTATAGCGTTCGCCTTCGCGGCGTTCGGCGGTGAAATATTTGACCGTCTCGTAGTTGAGCAGGGCATCGACGGAGCGGCCGATCGCGCGCGTGTCCATGTCATTCATCTCGGCCCGCAGCGCGTTGCGCCAGTCGGTAATCTTGCGGGTCATGGCGATGTAAATCGTGACCATGACGATCGTCGCGGCGACCAGACCGAAACCGAATTTGACCTGGAAAATGATCAGTACCGCAATCAGCTCGATCAGCGTCGGTGCGATGTTGAACAGCAGAAAATATAGCATGATATCAATGCTTTTCGTCCCGAGCTCGATAACCTTTGTTATCTCTCCCGTGCGTCGGTTCAGGTGGAACCGCAGCGACAGCCGGTGGAGATGCGCGAAGACATTGGCCGCCAGTCTGCGGGCAGCTTCTTGACCGACTTTCTCGAAAACAATGTTCCGCAAATTGTCGAACATCACCTGACCAAAACGGGCCAGCCCATAAGCTGCGACCAGCGCCAGCAGGACGGTGAGCGCCACTGCGGTACCTTCGGTCATGCCGTCGACAACCGCCTTGTAAGCGAAGGGCATGGTCAGCACGGCGGCCTTGGCGCAGAGCACGAGAATACCGGCGAGGACGATACGCGCGCGCAGAGCAGGGGCATCCTTCGGCCAGAGATAGGGCAGAAAACGCCTGAGGGTGGGAATCATCGGCGGGTCGATCTGACCCTTGGTACTGTGATCAGGAGGCATGCCCCGGATGTAGGCCTGCGCCGGGGGCTTGTCCAGAAGGGCAGGAGATCAGAAGCTGCCGCTGACCGTCAGCCGGTAGACAAGCCCGAAAGTGCGCACCCGGTCTTCGATAAATCCGAGCGGCCCGTCCCGACGACCGCCGAGTGGATGTCGATGGTCGGCCTCCCGCTCCACGAGGGCTTCGACCGCACGCTGGGGGACCTCGCGCCCGACGTGCGCGCCGCGCTGATGGACGCGTGCGTCGAGGAGGAGCACGCCATGCTCGCGCGCGGGCGAGCGGCGCTGCTCGGCGGGGTCCGCG
>JBCBZY010000063.1:0-11105 GCA_039815115.1 Pseudomonadota bacterium
AACGATATAGTTTGCCGTTCAGCGCCTGATAAGGAGCCTACCCCCAAAATGTCCAGTATGGTATCAAGAATTCTTCTCTCGTCGCTGCTTCTGACCCCCGCGACCTGCATGGCTGCGGAGCAAACCGCTTGGCAAAACGGCGGTGACCGGGCCCTTTCCGATCCTACTAACGGCAATGCGGTACTGGCCCTGCAAAGATGGCGGGTGCTCACCCAGTCAGACAATTATTCATTCAAGGACTATGCCGGCTTTGTCATCAGTTATCCCGACTGGCCAGATGGCGAACGGATGAAACGCAATGCCGAGCAGGCCATCAATATCGAGAGCTTCTCGCCCGGAACCGCGCTGCAATATTTTGACCGGGTTGCGCCTGTTACCAATGGCGGAGCGGCCAAATATGCCGTTGCATTG
Organism: Pseudomonadota bacterium; assembly: GCA_039815115.1. Lineage (GTDB taxonomy): Bacteria > Pseudomonadota > Alphaproteobacteria > Sphingomonadales > Sphingomonadaceae > Parasphingorhabdus. The sequence goes on from JBCBZY010000063.1 coordinate 412, forward strand.
CTGGCAACCGGCCAGCGTGAAAAAGCGAATACCTTGGCGCGTCAAGCCTGGCGCGGTGGGACCATGGCTGATGAGGATGAAGCCGCCCTGCTGAGCCGCTTCCGTTCTGTCTTTTCACCAGCCGATCATGATGCCCGCATGAATGCCCTGCTGTGGGCGCGAGCCACAAGGGCCGCAACCCGGCAATTGGGCTTTGCCTCCTCCGCGATGCGGCCCGTGTTTGCAGCCCGGCTCGCCCAGCTGACCGAAGCACCAGATGCCAATAGCCGAGCCAGTGCCGTGGGTGCCATGGCCCGCGATGATGCCGGCTTTTTGGCCGATCGCTCGCGTTATCTTCGCAACAAGGGACAAAGCTTCGCATCACGGCAGCTGCTGGCATCACGCCCCTCGCTGCGCGTCAAGCCTGCCAATATTGCAACCTGGTATGAATCGAACCTGATCAATGCCCGTGCGGCGGCCAATGATCGGCAATGGAGAGTGGCGTACGACATCGCCTCCAATGTCGATGACGCGTGGACAGGCGCGGTGAACATTGCTGAACAGAACAGCCGGATCCGCGACAAATATTCCGATCTCGTCTGGCTGGCCGGAACGGTGGCACTGGAAAAGCAGCGCCAGCCGCGCAAGGCTGTCGCGATGTTTGACCGCTATGCGCGTTCCTATAACTCCCCCAATATCCGTTCCAAGGGCTATTACTGGGCTGGCCGCGCTGCGGCAGAAGCGGGCCAGACTGATCAGGCCGCCAGCTATTTCCAGAAAGCCGCCCAGTATCCCGCCTATTTCTATGGCCAGTTGGCCCATGAACGCCTGGGCCGCGCCCTGCCCGCTTTTGACCGGACCTATCAGGCGGAAATATCGGCGGAGGACCGCAGGGCGTTTAATGACGAAACACTGGTCCAGGCCGCAATCGCTTCGGCACGCACAGGGCCGTGGCGCGAACAGATTCGCTTCTACCGCGCACTGGCCTACAAGGCCGAAACGCCCAAGGACTATGCGCTGCTCAGCGACCTGTCCGTCCGGATAGGTCAACGCGATCTCGGCGTCATTGCGGGTATCAGCGGTGTCGGCAATGGCGCAGGCAGTACAGATGCGACTTTCTTCCCAACCCTGAAGGTGCCGTTCGGTTATGAGAATAGCTGGACCAGCATCCATGCGATCACCCGTCAGGAAAGCCAGTTTGCCGTCGGGGCCATCAGCCACGCCGGTGCCCGCGGCCTGATGCAGCTGATGCCGGGCACGGCGCGCGAACAATCGGGCAAAGCGGGTCTGCGCTACAACATGTCGGCGCTGACCACCGATCCTCAGTATAATATTCGCCTCGGCAGTGGTTATTTCGAGCGCATGCTGTCCTATTATGGCGGTTCCTGGCCTTTGGCCGCAGCCGCCTATAATGCCGGACCGGGCAATGTGAACAAATGGCTCCGCCGCAACGGCGACCCGCGCATGGGCGGCATTGACTGGCTGATGTGGATCGAGAATATCCCGATTTCCGAAACCCGCAATTACGTCAAACGTGTGCTGGAAAACGCGGTGGTCTACGACACCAAGAACCCGCGCGGTCCGAGGATGAAAAGCGACACGCCGCTGACTCGCTATATAGGGAAGAACTACAAGGGGTGATTGTGGAGACGTCCGCTTCATCCCGAAAGCGAACGTCATTCGGACCGCCTAGCCCATTGCGCCTTCAGATTATCCTTCACGCAATCGGGAATCAGATTTATCAACCGGCCCTATGAGTCAGATTACTTCACTATACGTCTACAAGGTCGTCGGACAGGCAAGCGAAGGCGTTGAAACGCGGGATCTGGTCGAAGGATTGGGCCTGTCGGCCGACGGCCCTATTGATCCCACCCTGCTGATATCGTCAGAAGACTATTACAAGTTTTTCGCCGCCCTGGCCGAGCGTGATCCCGGCGGTCTTGAATTGCCCCTTCGCGTTGGCGCGGCCATGCGGTCTGACGAATATGGTGCTTTCGGTCTGGCCTGGAAATCTGCACCGGACTTGCGCGGTTCCTATGTCAGATCGGAACGCTATGGGCGTATTTTGGGCAGCGCTGAGACATATTCGCTCGAGCGCAGCGCTGACGGGATGTTCTACAGTCTTGAGAAAGCCGGTGATGGCAGTCTTGGCATGTTGCTCTCAAATGAAGCCAGCCTTTCTGCCGTTGTCCGGATCAGCCAGGAAGTCAGCACAGCTCCCTTTGTCCCGGAAGCGGTATTCTTCAAGCATGCGCCAAGAGGAGATGTTTCTGTTTACGCCTACCACTTTGGCTGTCCGGTGCATTTTGAATCCGATCGCGACGCACTGCTGGTCAGTGAAGAGTGTCTGGCAGTTCCCAACAGGCTGGGTGACGAAACAATTGCAAAATTCTTTGACCGTCATCTGGAGCAAGAGCTTGCCACCCTTGCCGACGATAACAGTCTGGAAAAGCGCGTTCGTCTCACTGTTGCGCAATTGCTGAGCGAAGGCGTGCCTGCGCTCTCACTTGTCGCGACAAACCTGGGAATGAGCCCGCGCACCCTGCAACGGCGCCTGTCCGACAAAGGGCAATCCTATCAAAACCTCGTTGATCTGGCTCGTCAGGAACTTGCACAGCAGCTGCTTAAGGATACAGACTACAGCCTTGCGGAAATCGCATTCCTGACGGGCTTTGCAGAGCAGAGCGGCTTTACACGGGCATTCAAACGCTGGGCGGGGCAAACACCGCGTTCTTATCGTCTGGGACCTCCTGCTGGCTGACTTTTGGCGCGAACTGCCAAAAGTCTGACGCCTTCGGGCAAGAAGACAAAACCATCGCGTCTTATCAATCGACTTGCACAAACCAGAAATGGAGCAAGTCAATGAATATCGATACCGACAAGAAAAGCATCACCCTTGTTCTGGGCGGCACCGGGAAAACAGGAAGGCGCATTGCCGCAAGCCTCCAGCAAAAAGGTCATGCCGTCCGGATCGGTTCAAGATCCGCCATTCCCGCGTTCGACTGGGAAAATGAAAAGGGCTGGGAAGCCTGTCTTCAGGGCGTGGCTGCGGTGTACATCAGCTACACTCCAGACCTTGCCATTCCCGGCGCAACCGATGCCATACAGGCTTTCGTCAGCAAGGCCAAACAGGCGGGCGCAAAACGATTGGTGCTCCTGTCTGGTCGCGGCGAAGCAGAAGCGCAGGCTTGCGAAACCATCGTCCAGGAATCGGGCCTCGAATGGACCGTCGTCCGGGCGAGCTGGTTTCACCAGAATTTTTCGGAAGGCGCCTTTATAGACATGGTGCTCAATGGAGCAATCACATTGCCAGCAGGCGATATGCCGGAACCTTTTGTGGATGTGGATGATATTGCCGATGTCGCGGTTGCGTCACTGACTGAAGAGGGACATTCTGGGGAGGTCTATGAAGTTACCGGTCCCAGACTGATGACGTTCGGCGATATTGCAAAAACCCTCTCACAGAGCCTCGGCCGGGAGATCAGCTATATCGATGTTCCCCACGAGGCATTTGTCGAGAACATCCGGCAATCTGGCGCTCCTGACGATGTGGTCTGGATGCTCGACTATCTTTTTGCGACCGTACTTGATGGGCGCAATGCAAGTCTTGCGGATGGGGTAGAGCGCGCACTGAACCGGCCAGCAAAAGACTTTGCCGACTATGCGCGCGATGCCGCCGCTTCAGGCTGCTGGGAGGTGGTACGATGACCCATGTTTCCACGCGCATCTTTATCGGAGCAGCGAGCGGATTGCTGATCGTGGTCGGAGCTGGTCTGATGTTTCAACCACACAACTTTTCAGCTGCCAACGGCATCATTCTAAGTGACAATCCAAGCCTGCTTTCAGAAATCCGCGCGCCCGGCGGCTTGCTCTTGATCAGCGCGCTATTCATGCTGGTCAGCGTTGGTCGCACGCGACTGCTCGAGCCGGCATTGGCTCTGATTGCAGGCATATATGGGTCTTATGGACTGGCCCGCCTGTTCAGTCTGATGATCGATGGGCCGCCATCACAGTCGCTGGTCCAGGCCATGATCATGGAATTGGTCATTGCCGGTCTGAGCGTCATTGCCTGGCTGCGATTTCGTTCAACACAAAATTGATAATGATGGGCGCATTTTTTAACTGCCCTGTTTGGAAAGGAGTTTCTCATGTCTCATCTTTGGTCTGTTTACATCTGTCTTGGCCTTGGTCTCTGGTGCGCCTTTGAAGGCGGGGTGTTCAAGGCGTTTTCCGAATTTGTCATGAAAGGATTGCTGCGCGCTGCACCTGCAAGCGGCATTGAAAGCATGCAGCAAATCAACAAAACCGTCATCCGCACCGAATTTGTGGCGTCTCTGTTTGCCATCACTGCCTTTTCAGCCGCATTTGCAATTTATGGCATCGTCGCGCTGGATGATACGGTCAGCCTGATCCTCATCGCCGCGTCGCTGATCTATATTGGCGGCGTGTTCCTGATGACGGTTTTCGGCAATGTGCCGATGAACAACCGGCTCGCTGCGCTGGATCATGCTTCCGCTGAGGCCCGAGACTATTGGGCGATTTATGGCAAGAAATGGACCAGACTGAATCATTTCCGCACCGGCGGATCTTTCCTGGCGGCTGGATTATATCTGATCGCAGCACTGACTTTGATGATCGGCAAAACCGCCTGACAATCACCAAGTGAAGGAACAGATTATGAAACGATATATTCGCATCACATCGGTTACTGTCATCGCCATTGTGAGTTGGGCTGTGCTGGTTTTCCTCGGGTTCAGTGAGGGATGGCTGCGCCAACCCGTAACAGCCTCTAGTTCACCGGATGCATTCATGGTTGCAGCCGAAAAAATCGCCGAGGAACAATCTGGCGGCAATATTGCGGTGGTGCTTGTCGAAAAAGGCGAAGTGACAGACAGCCATTATATTTCAAAAGGTTCGCCCATTGATCAGGACAGTGTTTTTCAGGTCGCTTCGCTGAGCAAGTGGCTGACGGCCTGGGGTGTAATGGTTCTTGTGGAAGACGGTCTGATCGAAATTGACGCGCCTGTCTCGCAATATCTCACACGTTGGCAGCTGCCCGACAGCGAATTCGATCATTCTGGCGTAACCATTGGCAGGCTTCTCAGCCACACTTCAGGTCTTGATGACAGCCTTGGTTATAACGGGTTCGACACGCCCGAAGATGTGCAGTCACTGGAAGACTCCCTGACACACGCCAGCGATGCCTCGCCAGGAAAAAGCGGGATTGTGAAGGTTGGTAACGAACCGGGTGCAGAATGGAATTATTCCGGCGGCGGCTACACTTTGCTGCAACTTGTTATCGAGGAAGTCTCCGGTCTGTCCTTCGCCGATCACATGCAGCAGCGGATCTTTGAACCACTCGGCTTGACGCGCACGACATTTGACCATGCCGAAGCGATAGAGATGGGACTGGCAGACAATTTCACATTGGACGGACGTATCGAACCGCTGCGATGGTATAGCTCTCTAGGCGCAACTTCGCTTTTCACATCTCCTGGCGACATGGCGATGTTTGTTGAAGTGCAGGGACCGAAGGGTGTCCAGTCGGTTCTGTCCAAAGAGACACTTGCCATGATGGCGACCTCTCACGCGTCGTCACTGGGTGCGGATGTCTGGGGCCTGGGCGTGATGATTTACGCTCCCAACAACCGCGGCGGTTTCATCATTGGCCATGATGGCAACAATGAACCTGCTATCAATACCGCTGTCCGGCTTGATCCGGCGACCGGAAATGGAATCGTGATTCTGGAAACAGGCAGCGCCCTGCTTGCTACAAAAATCGCAAGCGAATGGGTCTTCTGGAAAACCGGCAATATCGACAATCTGGCGTTCGCGATGATGCTGGACACCATGTTCCTGTGGATATTATTCGGGAGCTTGCTGATCCTGCTGATCGGAACATGGCGCATTTGGCGACAATGGCGCCGCAGGACAGTTGAATTGGACCTGGGATGACATCTCACCGCTATTCACAATCTATGTCTGCATTGTCACCCGGAGCAGGTTTTTGGTTGTCCTGAAAACTAGTCTCTCGCCTCGTACCCAAAAGCTTCCTCGGCCATCTTCACCAGTTTCGGATCGGCTTCCGGCAATTCCGCTGGCAGCATGGATTCCAGCGTTTCGGCAACATGAGTCATCGCAGCGATCCGGGCGGATTTCTTGTCATTGCCATCGATCACCGTCCACGGTGCCCAGCGCGTGTTGGTCTGTTTGAACATGTCTTCGATAGCCTTGACATAATCCTCGCGTCGGGCGCGATTGCGAAAGTCCTCTTCGGTGATTTTCCAGCGCTTGTGCGGCGTGTCGAGGCGACGGGCGAAGCGTTCGTCCTGTTCTTCCTGAGTTGTGTGGAAGAACAGCTTGATCATGTTGGTACCGCCATCAATCTGTTGCGCTTCAAATTCGTTGATCTCGTCATAACCGCGTTTCCAGTCGGCTTCGCTACAGAAGCCCTCGACCCGTTCGACCAGCACCCGGCCATACCAGCTGCGGTCAAATACGGCGATATTCCGGCTGCCCGGCAGATTTTTCCAGAAACGCCAGAGAAAATGCCGGTCCTTCTCTTCCCGGGTCGGCGCTCCAATCGGATAAACCTCAAAATAACGGGGATCCCATTCGGCAGTCATGCGCCGGATACAGCCGCCCTTGCCGGCGGCATCCCAGCCCTCAAACACCAATATGGTGCGATTGCCATAGATAATATGCTTGAAATGGACGTCAGCAAGGCGCTCCTGCACCTCTTTCAGGGCATCATCATAGTCCCCGTCGAATTTCTCGCCAGCTTCATAGTCGGACAATTTGATCTTCATGCCAAATTCCTAACCCAGAAAAGGGCCGAACGCCAACTGGTTAACTGTGATTTTGGAGAATCAGCGCGGCAATGCCTGCGGGGTCCTGCATGGGCATAAAATGTGTGAGATTTTCAAGATAAATATCTGTTCCATTTAGGAATTTACTGGAAAGACTTGGTGGCGTCGGTGATGATGCGAAATCAAAATTGCCCTTTTGCACTATCTGCGGTGCCCGCAAAACGGTGACCGGTTGCGTGATTTTCTCCATCAATGGCCAGGGGTCAATGGTTGCGCTGGTAGCATAGACCGAGGCTTCCGACTTTGGCGGACAGGCCAGTTGGAACGTCCCTTCATCGGCAGGAAGCAAGCCATACTGGCAATAGTCCCTAAGTACCGCGGGGTCCCACAGACGGTAAGGATGCCGGTCGCAAAACCGCTCGAACATCTCATCCGGTCCGGCCCAGCTGTTCCGCCGCTTTGCCACCATATGATTGGTGGCGCTATAGTCCGGCGGGTCGAGATAGGTCTCGCGTTCCATGATCACCGGATCAACCAGAATCAAGCGTCCAATATGTCCAGGAAGCTTGGCGGCAACCTGGACAAGACAGTGTCCGCCCATGCTGTGCCCCACTCCGATGTCGAACTCGATATCCAGCGACGTCACAAGCTGTGCCGTGGCATCGGCGATCATATCCCAGTCAGCGATCTCGGGTTTCGAGCTGCGGCCATGACCGAGCTGATCGACTGCAATGATATGAGTATCTGCGGGAAAAGCCGCGATCACCTGGTCCCAGCACCGGGCATGAAAACCGGTAGCATGCAAAAGCAGAACGGATGGACCACTTCCTGCCCTGCCCCATTCGAAATAGCAGATATCGCCATGGGAAGAGGCGAAAACATGCTGGTCGGGATGTGTCATTTGAAGCGTTCCGCAGGTGGTCAGGTTAATCTGCAATGGCGATAATCGGCATTTGATCCACCTGCCACTAGCGGTTTGAAGACTAACCTTCCTTTGGCGGTTCGACGACGCGGATATGCAATTCGCGCAGTTGTTTTGGCGACACGCCGCTGGGCGCGCTCATCATCAGGTCTTCCGCCTTCTGGTTCATCGGGAAAGCCACGACTTCCCGAATATTCGGCTCGTTTGCCAGCAGCATCACGATCCGATCCACACCCGGAGCCGAGCCTCCATGCGGAGGCGCGCCATATTTGAGTGCATTGATCATGCCCGAAAACTCGCTATCGACCTGGTCCTTCGTATAACCGGCAATCTCGAATGCCTTGTACATGATGTCGGGGCGATGGTTCCGGATCGCGCCGGAGGACAGCTCCACACCGTTACAGACAATGTCATATTGCCAGGCCAGGATATCGAGCGGGTCCTTGCTTTCCAAAGCTTCCATCTCGCCCTGCGGCATGGAGAAGGGGTTATGCGAGAAATCAACTTTCTTCAGTTCCTCGTCATATTCGAACATCGGGAAATCGACGATCCAGCAGAATTTGAATTCATCATCCTTAATCAGATCGAGCTTCTCTGCCGCCCTGGTCCTTGCAACGCCAGCCAGACGGGCGGCCTCTGCTTCCTTGCCGGCCGCAAAGAACACTCCGTCATCGGGACCGCACCCAAGGTCAGCCAGCAGCTTGGCGGTCCCTTCCTCGCCATGATTTTTGGCAATCGGTCCGCCAGCGGCCCCTTCCTTCATGTTGATATAACCCAGCCCGGCAAAGCCTTCGCCGCGGGCCCAGTTGTTCATGTCATCAAAGAATTTGCGGCTATTCTTGCCCGCTTCGGGCGCGACAAAGGCGCGAACCGTCCCGCCGCCGGCCGTGATCTTGTCGAACAGACCAAACCCGGAGCCTTTGAAATGTTCGCTGACATCCTGAATGATGATCGGGTTTCTGAGATCCGGCTTGTCCGAACCATATTTGAGCATCGCTTCCTTGTAAGGAATGCGGGGAAATTCGCCCGCCGGGGTTACCGTGCGGCCATTGGCAAATTCCTCGAAAACGCCAGCCAGAACCGGTTCCAAGGCTGCAAAAACATCATCCTGTGTGACAAAACTCATTTCAAGATCGAGCTGGTAAAACTCGCCCGGTGACCGATCGGCACGGGCGTCTTCGTCGCGGAAGCATGGCGCGATCTGGAAATAGCGGTCAAATCCCGCCACCATCAGCATCTGCTTGAACATCTGCGGTGCTTGCGGCAGCGCGTAGAACTTGCCGGGGTGAACACGGCTCGGCACCAGATAGTCCCGCGCACCCTCGGGAGAAGATGCTGTCAAAATGGGTGTCTGGAACTCGGTAAAGCCCTGATCAACCATGCGTCGGCGGATGCTGGCGATTACTTCGGACCGCAGCATCATGTTCGAATGAACCTTCTCCCGCCGCAGGTCGAGGAAGCGGTAGCGCAAGCGAATATCTTCCGGATATTCCTGATCGCCGAATACCGGCATTGGCAGTTCTTCCGCAGGTCCTTGCATGGAAACGGTATCCGCTACGACCTCCACTTCTCCGGTCGGCAGATTGGCATTCACTGTCTCGTCATCCCGGGCAACGGTCTTGCCGGTCACGGTGACCACGGACTCCACGCGGGCATTATCCAGGGTCCGGAAGGCTTCACTGCCGGTTTCACAGACGATCTGAGTCAGTCCGAAATGATCGCGCAAATCCACAAAGAGCAAATTGCCGTGATCGCGCTTCCGGTGGATCCAGCCGGACAGCCGGACCTCGGTGCCAACATCGGTGGATCGAAGCTGCGAACAATTATGGGTGCGGTAAGCGTGCATGACGGGCCTTCATAAATGGATTGTCGCCTTGGGCGAACTGTGGTGCGCCTAACACAGGGAATGGCGCCGTTTGTCAAGGTTCAACTCAGCTGTGCAGAAACATTTGCGGGCTGCGCCGGACTCTGTATAGCAATTGCCATGAAAATACATCCATTGCTGACTGACAATCAGGATATTGCCGATCTTTGCGAGCGCTTTTCCAAAGCCGACTTCGTCGCCGTCGATACGGAGTTCATGCGGGAGAATACCTATTGGCCAATATTGTGCCTGATTCAAATCTCGGATGGCAAGGAAGCGGCAGCCATTGATCCGCTCGCCAAGGGTGTAGACTTGCAACCCTTGCTGGACCTGCTCGTGGAAAACGAGGATGTGCTCAAGATATTCCACGCTGGCGGACAGGATGTCGAAATCATCCACAATATGACGGGCAAGACCCCTCATCCCATTTTCGACACCCAGATTGCTGCCATGGCGCTCGGGCCGAGCGAACAAATCGGTTATGCCAATCTTGTGGACAGCTGGCTGGGCATCACTCTCGACAAAGGCGCGCGGTTCACTGACTGGTCGCGGCGGCCGCTGAATGACCGGCAGATCAAATATGCCATTGGCGATGTCACTCATTTGTCCGAGATATTCCCGATGATGCTGGAGAAGCTCAAGGAATCCGGTCGCGGCATGTGGATCAATGCCGAGATGGAAAGACTCGCCGATCCGGACAACTATGTGAATGATCCCGAACTCGCCTGGCGAAGGGTGAAGTTTCAGGGCCGCAATCTGGAATCACTGGGCCGTCTCAAAGCGCTTGCAGCGTGGCGCGAACAGGAAGCGCAGGCGAAAGATCTGCCACGCGGCCGGATCATGCGCGACGAGACTCTGGCCGACATCGCGGGTCATCCTCCAAAGGATCAGTCAAAACTCGGTCAGGTTCGGGGTTTGTCCAATGGCTGGAAAAATAATGACATTGGCGAGCGGTTGATGGAGGTTCTCCAGAATGCTGAACCGCTTCCACGCGACGAAATGCCGGTTCGTAATGGCAGACGGCCGAAATTCGGCAAGGAGAATGCCCTGGTTGCGGATTTGCTCAAGCTGCTCCTGAAAATTCGCTCGGCAGAGATGAACGTCGCTTCCAAACTGCTCG